>JAVEVM010000701.1:0-3200 GCA_034005055.1 Desulforhabdus sp.
CGGTGCGACAATCATCATGGGTTCGCTCCCTTCGGCAAAACGGCAGTTGGGGGAAACCAATTTGTGTTCTAGGAACTGAGCAAGGAACTGGCACGTGGTATGAGAACTTGTGATAATGTTGGAATTATATGTTCCTATCTGAATGGTGTCAATCAACAGATGGAAAAGACAGGGAGATTGTCAGGGAGAGAAAACCGTTGGGAAGAGCACTGCTACAACGCTTGCCACTGTAGGCTAAAAAACCTCTTTGGAAGGGCCGCACTGTCAAATTCTGAGGGAGTCAACCCTCCTTGTCAAAGTCTGATTACGATTTCCACCAACCGTCATAACGCATATGATTCGAGATTTAACCGGGACAGAGAGCTATTTATCCCAACTTGAGTTCAAATTTTTCAGTGGCTCTGGTATCGACCCAGGCACGTCAATAAATCCAATCCTCATGGCTGACCGGCAGCCGGTTGAGCTGGTCCCGATAAAAATGCCATTTCGGCATGAATTGATCCATCAGCGAGAAGAAACGGGCGTTGTGCGTCGGCTCCAGCAGATGCGCCATCTCGTGGACGACGATATATTCGAGGCATTCTCGGGGTTTCTTGGCTAGGTCGGTGTTGAGCCGAATGCTGCGGGTGGCGGGGTTGGAGCTACCCCATCTCGTTTTCATATGCTGCACAAAAACACGCTCCACCTTCACGCCCATGAGCCGTTCCCACTTGGCGATGAGCGGAGGCGCCGCTTCCCTCACTTGAGTTCGATACCATTCCTCGACAATCGCCTGCCCTTTCATTCTCCTTCACATTCCACCAAACAGACGCTCGAGGTGAGGTTAGAGCAGGATGTTTTCCAGGTAGCGGACAAAGAGACTCAGCTCGGCCCGGGAGTTCAGGGTATCCGAGGTCTTCTCCACTGCATTAATCCTGTATTTGCATTGATGTTTTTTCCGGTCCATAATGGACTCCTACCCTTTGGGTTTGCGTTGAATCGAACAAGATTCCGCCCGAATCCTTTTTCGAATCAACAATATACCCCAAAGGTTAGTTCCTTTCTAAGCACAAAATCGTTCAGATTAGGACATAAAAAGGATGGGGGAAGTGAACGAACGAATTGAGGAAAAATTCGAAAGGAAATTCATCGAATGGGCGGTGGAAGAGACTCTAAGACGCGGCCACACTAAGCGGGAATTTGCCAACTATGTTTTCAGGGATAGATCGACGCCCGAGCGGACATTGCAAGCCGTACTGAAGGGAGCCGCGCCAGGCAAAAAAATGAAGCCCCAGAGAGTCACACTCGCTGAGTCCTACCGAATCGCAGATTATTTGGGATACAAATTGCCGATCTACACGGCAATGATCGAAGGGGAGATTTTCAGATTAAGATCGGCAGAGCCACCAGAGCCGCAAGAACCTCCAGCACCCGACGTTTGAGATCCGAATCCGGGTTGCCCCGTGTATGCGGGGATAGACCCGTGGAATGCGGTACTACCCCCTGCCGCTTTCTGGTTGCCCCGTGTACGCGGGGATAGGTAACTGTTCACCATCTCTTGCATACATAGTCCTTGCAGACCGGCCCGTGAAACACATGGCTCCTCACGTTCCCGTGGTAGACCGTCCGCTGCGATTGCGACGATGAACTTGCAGTTGTCGATGCCGACACAGCGGGCGGGGGAGTTGGCGTCGCCGTCGATTCCCTAGCGTTGCGCCGGAACTCCCAGGGAGGGATCGGATTTGAAACAGGCCAAAGACCGTTCTTTTCGTCCTTCGCCTTGGCTTCGATGAACTCCCATGCCTTGCATTCGGGACGGGTGCAATACTGCCTATAGACCCAGGCATGCCCAAAGCGAATCAATTCCACACTGAGATTGACCCGATCATAGACGATCATGCCAACCGTTCTCCCATAACGGTCCTGAGTAATCGGTTTCACATCGACCGTTTTTCCGTAAACCATGTTGGAGGTGAATTGTTTCGCGCGGTCTCCGAAATCCTGATGCCCCTCGGGACAGTCCACACCGTACAGGCGGATTTCCTCCCCCTTGCCGTCATGCATGACAGTGATTGAATCACCATCAGAGACGCCGACGACTTTACCCTGCCAGGCGAAGCTGCTTGATGCGATGAAGAGAGAAACGAGCAGAGCGATTGAAAGGCTGCAGAACGTCTTTTGGGGGCTCATGAGAATGAGGTTCAAAGCGGAATCTCCTTGAGAAGCCGTATTATTGCGGATAAAAGTCCTTACTTTACTGAGGGTGATGACTGAGAGAGGAACTCCTCCAGCTAGCGGATTCGGCCTTGATTATCGTCCATATGTCCAAAGAATTTTATCTATCTTGCGCGGCGTCCAATCAGTTGTTTGGAATTGTCGGTTGTTCTCGGCAGCCTTGGCAGACATAATTTGGATCAGCACCACGCCATCCTTGATCGTAAGCCCCTCTGGATTCATCCGTTGGAGTAACACGGCTTCGGGTAGACCGTTAATTCGGAGGCTTTGTGGAAACAGAATACTGCGGCCTGATCTCATGCTTGCATTTGCCACAAATCGGAATTCGTGACGATACGTAGTTCGTCATTCTGTTAACGGTTCGGCAGTTTCCACATGGGACTAAATTTTCGAAGCCAGGTATTACGGCGCTCTTCCCGCTTAAGAGAATCTCGCTTATAGCGGGGGCAGTACCATTGTTCAATTCAGTGAATTTCTTCTTGAGTAGCTCCAGGAGATACCACAAATTGGTTTGAAGCCTAGCCTCCGCAATATGCTGACCGCAGAACTGTTCAACACCGATTTCCACTTCCAAACCCTGTGTCAACAGAACTTGTGCCGGATAGCGCTTGCCGCGAATGTCGATCTCGGCAGGCGAATCATCCAGAACGGCCAAGAAGTTTTCCAGGTTGAAGACATATACAAAGAGGCCCGAAACCTCACGTAGAAAGCGGCCGTTAAATACCTTGACAACGCTTCCGCCCTTGCCTTTCTTGATAGCGGCAATTTCTTGATCAAGGGCTATGATGAACTCGTTTATGATCGTCGATGGCATATTCAGATTTCTATTTCGTATGTCATTTCATTCGCACAACGCCAAAAATCAGCGGCGGCGGGCCAAGGACAAGAAAAAGAAAGAAAAGAGCGTCCCCCGCCGTCCGCTGCATTTCTTTGTTCGGCCTCTTCTTGTTCCTCCAGTGGCATAAAGGTTGACCCACAATGGAATG
>JAVEVM010000702.1:0-3191 GCA_034005055.1 Desulforhabdus sp.
TGAGCCGCCAAAAGATGAAAGGCAGCCAATAGTGCTTGCATACCGTTCGTTTTCAGCTCGGTAAACCTCCTGGTCCATTTTCCCCCGCAGCAATGCTTCGATGGCTTCAGCTTGAATAGCGCGGTTTTTGTAATTGACGTAAGCCGGAATGCCCACAGAGGCGAGAATGCCTGCTATGGCAACGACAATCATCAATTCGACCATAGTGAACCCAGGTTTGTGTCGCGCATGATCGTCCCGGCTGAGATAATCTGATAAGTCAAAGATTTTCTTGATCATTCTGTCTCTTCCATCCATGAAATCAGCGAATATCGGGGAGAAAGAAACTTATGTTTCAGATTCGGATCATAGATGATTTGGCCGCTATTATTGACGTCGGCTCGATAGGTCCAGACCATTCCGCATAGATTACCCGAGTTATGAACATCAACGTTAGCTCTGGGAGCGTAAATTACACCGGTGAAATTTGAAGCGTTCTTGATGCTAACTGAGGATGAAGACCCGGAGATATCATCGGCTTTGCTGTACACCGTGATTTTTTCGGGAGCGGAACCGGGTGGATTGACGCTTATCGTGCTGCCGTTTTTTAGCTCCATCGCTCCTATCATGTAGATGTTGACAGCTCCGGATGAGACATCAATCGTTAATGAAGAAGAGCTTTCAAGGGTCATAGACGCTAGGTAATAATTGCCGGCAGTCAAGGTCATCGAATCACCTTCGCTAAGATCAATCGAGTTGTCAACAATGCCTGGTGAAACCATACCCGTTTTATCGATTTTTTGAGGCAGTGCATTGTTGTTTGAAGTACTGGCTGCGATAAATGCGGCATCCAGCTCGCTGCCTGTGGAGAATGCCCCAAGGGGATCGGGATCGATTCGATCCCTGTCATTCGGTCCGGTGCCGAAAATTGTTCCGTTGTCCATGCATGATCCCTGCGCACCGGCAGCATCTTTTCCTACGTCCACATCGCCGTATATCTGTGCACCGCTTTTCAATTCCACATGAACATTTGATGCGATAGAAGCGATATAGGGCTCTGTCGCATCTCCCTTCCAGACCGTGCCGCTGTTGTTGATCTCAACTCTGGCGTTCCCCCACACGGCGTACTTAAGGTCGAGGACAGCCCTCACCAGATCAGCGGTTATCCGATTAGTGGCATCGCCCTTGATTCCCACACTCGTTGCCCTTTCAACAGGGTATCCCTTGGAGCTATTTTGTTCCGGGATGCCGTCTCCATCCGCGTCACCCCAAAGTACAATGGTGCTGGACGATTTGCTGCCATCCCCATTCAGATCGGCACCGTAATCGGCTTCGGTCTTATGCCTGATTCGGACGGCGTACTGCAATGAATTCTGCTGACTGGCAAACAGATGATGATTCTGGTTGGATGATTCATAGGGATCATCAGGCAAATAAGCTGCCGTGTTCTGGGCACTGCCGACAAAAGCCCGCCATAAAATAGTGGGTGCTCCTGTTTCTACGATTGAGAGCATGCGGACACGGCTTTCTTCTATTCCAGCTTCACTTACATAGAATGCTTGAGCGCTGGATTTGTTGTTGGCGGCTATGTGGGTTTCGATGGTCGATTGATAAGCCGTATAGATGGCTGTCAGTGAGAGAGCCAGAAATATCAGTATGGCCCCCAGGAGGACCATTCCCTTTTGGTCCTTGACCAATGAATCTCGAAGTTTCATCGTGATTCCACCGTTAATCGCCCTTAATGGAGCTCATGCTGATGCCATGCGTTGTGCCGCCCTTGTCGAGCCACGAGACGCTAACGGATACGGTTGTGGTGTTTGGTATGATTTGGCTTTGAGTCCAGGTGACCGTGTATCCATGAGTGGATTTCGCAATAGGAGCTTCATCGACAAGATTTTGATAGGGCATCACCAGCAAGCTCTCCATCTTGGCTTCGGCAAGTGCTGTCGCTCGAGTCAGCTGCTGGGCGTAGATATTGCCTTGAATCGAGGCGACGGCTAAACGAAGAAGAGGCAACAAGCCCAAAAGAAAAATCAGCATCGCCACGAAAACTTCAACCAGGGTAAAGCCTTTGCTGTCATTGGACAAGGTGATTTTTTTCACAGGCCCATGTTCCGCAAATACGCAATGGTTGACAGAAGCCGACGCCTGTAGCCATCGTTTGTCGTGATTCTCTGATTTGCAACGCTATAGGTTTCGGTATTAAGGTGACGACTGTCCGGACTTTTCGTTCTAGCAAGAAGCCAGATAGCCACTGCTCTTGTCCTGTCCAGAGGAACTGCGGTAGCCAGAGGCTCCCCGGCCGGATCGTCGTCTTGATTCACTTGACCATCATGGTTGGTGTCCAGGTTCAAATCGAGCCGACCGTCGCCATCGGTGTCTATTGCCCAGACTGTGCCGGTTCCTGAAGCGTCTTTATCCAGTTGATGGTCGCCATCGTTATCAAACGCGTAGGCGAAGCCTAAAACTTGTATATTGGCTGCTATCGTCTGGGAGGATGAGGTTGTGGCCCGCCGCAAATTAGGTCTGCCATGGTTGTCCTCCTGGATAAAGTAGCTGATATTGTCATTTGGGTCTCGACAGTCTCCGTCAGAATTGGAATCCAGAGTAAAGCTGAATAGATTCCATTCCGCCCTGGAAATCGCTGAGGCGCAACCGCTTTCGTTATCTTCATCGATAAAGCCGTCAGCGTCATTGTCAATGCCGTCGCTGTCGGTTGAGGAATGGTTTGGATTATGGCCCGCCATTTTGATTTCGGTGGAGATAATTTTCATGGCGGCTCGAAGTTGCTGCTGCATTTCCGAGACAGCTTCCTGGTCGCTGATCACTTTGTACTGGGCCGGGAAGAAGCTGTAAATAACCGCCGTCGTAATAGCAGCAATAGCGATCACCACCAGTAATTCCACTAGAGTGAATCCGGCACCGGCAGCCACCAAGGGTGCGCTTGCGGTGCTCGCGCACGTCAAATATCTATTCCCAGCCATTTCCTTTCCATTTTCTCAGCTTGATTACTCCGGCAGTACTGGTGCCGATGGCATAAGTTGAGCCGTTCTTGGTGGCCAAATAACAGTACCCGCTCTTGCTGGGTAAACCGCGCGCATTGAAGGCTGCCCGATCGCTTGTGAAAGTCACCGCTTCTGAAGGCTCATTCGAATAAAAAGGATTTTCATCGTCGGTTGCATCATAGTTAGCAGCGCCGGGCCCGGAAGATT
>JAVEVM010000703.1:0-3190 GCA_034005055.1 Desulforhabdus sp.
CCTCGTGCGCCCGGGCGGTTCCAAAGAGGACAAGCAGAAGAGCGCAACAGGCAAAAATTGAGGCGAAGACCGGCTTGTTGGACATAAGAAATACCCTTTCAGCTGAATTCAGCGCATGTCAACGGTATGTACCCAGAAAACCGCTCCTATCTCCACGCCTTTCTCCTGGCCTTTGTGCTGTAGTTGCCAGGAAGCTTCATTGAGAGCCGAGAAGCCCCACCAGCCAGCCCGTGGCATGGCGTAGGTGAATACGCCGTTGCTGTCCGCCTTAACCACCTGGGTGACGAACGGGTCCGATGGTGCCTCAACGATGTTGGCATTCCCAGGGGATTCGTTCAGGTATTCGATTTCCACTTCCGCATTGGGAACCGGCTTTCCGTTCATCAGCACTTGTCCCTGAAAAACATTGCCGGTCCAGAGCCCATATGGACGCGTAAGCGGGATGATTTCAGTTTCCAGACCAACCGGCTCGTCCCAGCCTTCTTCAAGACCCAACGCATTGACGCAAACCTTGGCATAATGGACGATGAAAATGTCCTCGGCAGGCTCCCAATACGGAGTGGGCTCGACGAAAAAGGTGTAGTCTCCTGGACTCTTAACGGCAAAATCCGCCTGCCAGAATGTAAATTGCTGTTCCTGATCCGGCGCCTTTCCTTTTGCCGGCTTCAGGCTGTCCATCAGATCGGTTGTTCTTCCTTTGTGAAGCACGGCGAATTTCTTTGGCTTGGCCATTTCCATGTAGTGCTGTTCCATGGGATGGATGAACTTGATGTTCAAGGAAATGGCCTTGGAATCTTCTTTCGCGATGATGTCGTCGGAAGGAATAATCGCGCCGAAATGGGCCCATCCGTTGGCTGAAAGGCTCAGCAGGAAAACGCATGCAAAGAAAGCCAATATGTTCCGTTGAAGCATCTTTTTCTCCCTCTTTTTTTCACAGCGGCGTCCAACAAAAAAGGCCAGCACAACGGCTGGCCTTCTTGACCGAATTGACAAATGCTTTGGTTCTATTTTGCTGCTTACTCAAGAGTGAAAAGCTTCTGCTTTCCGATTGTGCAAAGAATATGCTACGGAGACGGTCGAGATGTCAAGCCGTAAATGGAAGCAGGTATATCTGAGCTAGTTGCCCGCTACGCGATACGGTCTGCTGTCTTGCATCATCTGTTGGCGCTCATGCGGGCGGAAAAAACTTTTGTCCCATCGCCTGGAGAAATGTTAATAGTCAACGGGCTCACAACACTGGATTCCCGCCGGGAGCATGCTGGAATCTGTTAAGAAAGGTACGAAAGAAAGCTATTCATGCACTTTCCCGGTCAACTGACATCGCCTCCCTGGGGCGCCGATCCGGTATTTGAAATTCGAGGGCTGACTTATCGCTATCCCGACGGTCACCTGGCGTTGCAGAATATTGATCTAAAGATCTTCAGCGGCGATCGCATTGCGCTGGTCGGGCACAATGGAGCGGGTAAAACAACCCTCGTACAGCACCTGAACGGACTGAAGCGCGGGCAGGAAGGGCTGGTGCTTTATAAAGGGGAAGTGCTGGAGCAGGAGGATCTAAAGCGCGCCAGATTGGAAGTCGGCATGCTGTTTCAGGATCCAGACGACCAGCTCTTCTGCAATACAATCTATGAAGACGTAGCCTTCGGGCCGATCAATCAGGAATTGTACGGCGAGGAAATGGAAGCCCGAGTGAAGGAAGCCATCGACGAGGTGGATTTAGGCGGGCTTTTATACAAGCCGCCCCATCATTTGAGCTACGGCCAGAAGAAACGGGCTGCCCTGGCGACTCTGCTGGCCATGCATCCGCAGTTGTTGATTCTCGACGAGCCGACTGCCAATCTCGACCCCAAACAGGAAAAGATCTTTATCGAACTGCTGAGCCGGTTTTCCGGCACGCTGATTTGCATCAGCCACGATCTGCCGTTTCTTTACAGCCTCTGCAATCGAGCGGTTGTTCTGGAACAGGGAAAAATTCATCACGATTACAGTATGAGAGAGCTGGTTTCTTCTCCTGCCTACCTGCGTGACCATGGCCTCGATTTTACATTCAGGTTCAGCTGTTGCCAGGATAACGGCGGGCACGATCATGATCATCCTCATGAAATTCCTCACATCAGCGCGGGCAATGAAACGGACGGAGTTGAAGTCGGCCGAAATGAAGACCGATCGTCTCAGCCGCTGATTCGGTTGAGCAATCTCTCTTACACCTATCCCGACGGGACTCAGGGGATAAGGGATATCAGCCTGGAAATCGGTGAAGGCTCGGGAATTGCCGTGGTGGGTGAAAACGGTGCCGGCAAGTCAACGCTGGTTCGCTGTTTGACCGGAATCATAAGCGGCAGCGGCGAATATCTTTTCGCTGATCAGGTGGTGGCCGGGCGCCGCCGAAAAGAAATCTGGCGCCATGTGGGGATGGTTTTTCAAGACCCGGCGGACCAGCTTTTTTGCCCTTCCTGCCGGGAAGAGGTGGCGTTTGGTCCGAAGCAGCTGAAACTCGACTCCAATGAGGTGGAAGCCAGGGTGGAGGAAGCCCTCTTTCAGGTTCGCCTGAGCGGCTTTGAAGACAGGGTTCCGCACCATCTCAGTGCGGGTGAAAGAAAGCGGCTCGCCATTGCAGCCGTTTTGAGCATGCGTCCGCGCGTGCTCATCCTGGACGAGCCAAGCGCCAATCTTGATCCCCGTAGCGAAGAGCTGCTGATGGAGATTCTGACAGGACTGCAGGCGACCAAAATTGTCATCACGCACGACATCTATCTGGTCTCCAGCCTGTGCGAGCGTACCCTGGTGATGCATGGCGGGCGGGTGATCCGTGATTATCGGACGGAAGAATTCGAGCGGGATGATCATCTGGTCTCCATCAATGGCCTGGATTACAATTTCAAGAATGAATGCTGCCGTCAGATACTGAGCCTTCAGACTTATCCCAATCAATAAAGCCGCAGCTGTCGGCTGGAGTGGAAGGCGATTCCCAGGTGTTCGTAGGCGAGCCGGGTGGCGATACGGCCGCGCGGGGTTTTAATCAAAAATCCTTCCTGAATCAGGTAGGGCTCATAAACGTCTTCCAGAGTGCCTTTCTCCACCGAGACCGCAGCAGCGAGAGTGTCGATTCCGACCGGGCCGCCCTCATATTTCTCAATGATGGTATGCAGAATCTTGCGGTCCATACGGTCGAACCCCTTCTGATCGACCT
>JAVEVM010000704.1:0-3177 GCA_034005055.1 Desulforhabdus sp.
GACAATGATCCTGTGGCGATTGAGGTCGCCGATGCTAATGTGCGCCTTAACGGTTTGGCGGGGAAAGTGCAGTAGAGGTTGGATACGGTGGCCGGTCCGGATCATTTTGATGTGATTATTGCCAATATTCAAGCCAATCCGCTGATAGCAATGGCGGAGGGATTGGCGAAGCGCCTTAAAAAGGCCGGTCAGCTGGTTTTGAGTGGAATTTTGGTGGAGCAAAAAGAACAAGTCAAAACAGCTTATCAGACCGCAGGGCTGCATCAAATCCATGAAAAGACCGACGGCGAGTGGTGTTTACTGGTATTTGAACGACGGCGCGAGGTTGCCCAAAATGATGAATAGGCATGCTCATGGAAATTGGATTACACTGGACGAAGCTCTGCAGCTCCAGGTGCCCTCAATTCCGCGCGTGGGCTTTATAGAAGGTGATGGAATCGGACCGGATATCTGGTTTGCCGCCAGGCTGGTGCTGGATGCGGCTGTTGATAAGGCTTATGCGGGGATGAAAAGAATCGACTGGGTCGAGCTTTATGCGGGTGAGAAAGCCAAAGCGGTGAAAGGAGAATGGCTGCCTGAAAGCACCCTCGATATGATGCGCAAATGCGTGGTGGCCATCAAGGGGCCGATGACCACGCCGGTAGGGGAGGGCATACGCAGCCTGAACGTCACTTTGCGCAAGGTGTTGGACCTCTATGCCTGCATTCGGCCGGTCCGCTACTTTGCCGGTGTCCCTTCGCCCGTTCGGCATCCGGAAAAGGTGCGAATGGTTGTCTTTCGCGAGAACACCGAGGATGTTTATGCCGGCATTGAATGGCCGGCGGAGTCTGTCGAAGCGCGCAAGCTGGTGGATTTTCTTAGACAGCAATTTGGAGTGAGTGTTCCCGAAGATTCCGGAATCGGCATCAAGCCCATGAGCCGCAAAGGCACGGTGAGACTGGTGCGCAAAGCCATTCGCTATGCAATCACCAAGAGGTTGTCTTCCGTCACCCTGGTGCATAAGGGCAACATCATGAAGTTTACCGAAGGGGCCTTCCGTAAATGGGGCTACGAATGTGCGGCGGAAGAATTTCCCGACCAGACATTGACCGAGGATGAATTGTGGAAAACATACGACGGCCGGATCCCATTCGGGCGCGTGGTGATAAAAGATCGCATAGCCGACGCAATGTTTCAGCAAGCCTTGTTGCGACCCGATGAGTATGAAGTGCTGGCAACGCCTAATTTAAACGGCGATTATCTGTCCGATGCGCTGGCGGCCCAAGTGGGTGGCTTGGGCATGGCACCGGGTGCGAATATCGGTGACCGTTGCGCGGTTTTTGAGGCAACCCACGGCACGGCACCAAAGTATGCCGGCATGGACAAAGTCAACCCGAGCTCGCTCATTCTTTCGGGCGCAATGATGCTGGAACATCTCGGCTGGAATGAGGCTGCGAAGTTGATTGAAGATGCTCTGGAGCAAACCATACGGGACAAGATTGTGACCTACGATCTGGCACGGCAGATGGATGGCGCCAAAGAGGTGAGGTGCTCCGAATTTGCCCGGGCAATAACGGAGCATATGGGCGGGTAACTAGAAATCGGCACGTCAAAGAAGCTCGCATTCTTATGCCTTGATGTGTGCGGCCCGGCAAGCAGAGAATGATGCGATGGGACAAGCCCAATGGAGTCACAGCAGGCTCGAACTGCTCGGGCGGGTTTCTCAAAGCCTGAACCGGATGGGGCACTCGCTGCTCGATCTGTTGTTTCCCAGGCGGTGTGCGGGCTGCCTGAATATATGGCTTTCGGCGCGGCAAGGGTTCTGGTGTGAACAGTGCCTTGAGCAGCTTCCCTGGATCAAGTCTCCTCTTTGCGCTCGTTGCGGCCGTCCCTTTCTGAAGAGCTCTTTTCCCTTCGATCATTGGTGTGGCGAATGCCTTCTCAAGGCTCCCCCCTTCACTAGTGCTCGATCCGCGGTGCAACATTGCGGTCCGGCACGAGACCGCGTCAATCAATTGAAATTCGGCGCCAAACTTTACTGGGTCCCGGCTCTCACCGAGCTTCTGGTGAAAACGGTCAAAGCCGATCTGCAACTTCCGGTCGACTATATCGTCAGTGTCCCCCTCCATAACCGTCGTCTGCGACAAAGGGGCTTCAATCAGGCTGCACTCATTGCGAAGGCCCTGGGGCGCAGCATCCGCTCATCCGTGCGCTCTGACATTCTCATTCGAGGCGAATGGACGCAGCCGCAAACCAGATTGAGCCGCCAGGAACGTTTACACAATGTCAAAAATGCTTTTAGGGTTACAAAACCCGCAGACGTTTCAGGCTGTCGCGTCTTGCTGGTTGACGATGTTTTCACCACCGGGTCAACTGTGAGCGAGTGCAGCAAGATGCTTAAGAAGGCGGGTGCTGAGGAAGTTCATGTCCTCACCATAACTCGGGCCTTGCCGGAGATGAATAAGGGATGGGAAAACACTTGAAGTAGGCAATTTATTGTAGCATAATCTTTGGGCCATCCAAGTCTGGCGGGACTTCACAATATTTAGAGCTGTGAAACATAATTTTGTCATGTCGCTCTGGCTGCGGCGCTTTCGCTCGTGTGAAAATGCAGCGAAGATCGTTCTCTGAGCGCATTCCGCTCGGCTCGTTTAGGGGACCGGACGAGCCCTACAAATGTTGTAGATTTCACCGCTTCCGATGAGCCAGAAGGGGTTGGCGAGGTTGGGGGTCGGTGTCTTATTTGAAGGTGACATGAATGGCCGAATGCGAGAAAGAGGAACTGATTTGACGCCGTTACCACGTTCGGGGGGCCGCTTCGGCCTTCCTACTATTGTTGCTGCTCTAGCGGACTCGGGGGAGGCCATGGATAGACCCAAAAAGACGCAGGGGGGCTTCACTGTGAGCAGAAGATGCGATGCGTGCGGAACCAAGTGCACTATAGTGGTTGACGAAGGCGACCTGTGCATACTCAAGTGCCTGCACTGCGGCAAAGAATACAACTTCCGCTCCAAGTCGACGTGAGCCGGTCCGACTCAATCCAAGTTAAAGCCAGCAGCACGTTCTAGAAGGCCTTTTTTGGTAAGCCAGCCGAGGTCGGAGCCGACCAGGAAAGGGCCGTTGATGAGGTTGGCTTTGTTGTACACAAGCGGCCTGCCTTTCAAGTCCAAAACTACTCCACCGGCAGCGGTTACGATG
>JAVEVM010000705.1:0-3176 GCA_034005055.1 Desulforhabdus sp.
GACGGCGGTTGCAGACCGCGCTCAAGATCATCGCCCAATACGACCTCCTGATTCTGGCGGAGGACAACGTGGGCTATGAAACAGCCGTATGGATCAAGGCAGCCCATTCGCGGGGCATACCTGCCGTGATCGTCCCATTTACCGTGGCTACTGCCCTAGAACCGGCAGAGTCGATCTTCGGCAATCGGGCGTATAGCATAAAGAAAATCGGAAACCGACTCGCCGGAAAATTCTATCCCCATTGGGTATATACTCACAAGGGGAGAAAACTGGTAAGGCTACCTGCACCCCAGATCCTCGCAAAGGAGTGGTTGGGGATCTCCTCTCCTGCTCCGTGGATCATGAATGCTGGAGATGCCGATGCCATTGCAGTGGAAAGTGAAATGATGCTGAGGCATTACCGCCGGGAAGGGATTGCCGATGATCGTCTGGTTATGACGGGTGCCCTGACAGACGACAGACTTGTTGCCACTCGGAGCGACGCCTGCGGTATGTATGCGAGACTCTGCGAACAGTTGGGGTTCGACCGTGAGCGCCCCCTTATCCTCTGTGCGCTTCCCCCGGATCAGTTACTTTTCAATAAAGACCAGACAAATTTCAATAACTATTCTGAAATGGTGGAGTTTTGGATCAGGACCCTTATGGCATTGCCAGGCTGGAACGTTGTCTTAAAGCTTCACCCGCGAACGAGTTTGGACGAAATTGCCCATATCGAACAGTTTGGCGTCAAGGTGTCCTCTTGGGACACGGTTGATTTGGTCCCCTTGTGTAGGATATTTGTGGCCAGCGTCTCGGCAACGATCCGCTGGGCGATTGCCTGCGGCATTCCTGTGATCAACTTCGACGTCTATCGTTTGGGGTATACGGATTATGCCGAAGCGAAAGGTGTTTTGACAGTCGAGAAAAAATCGGAATTCTCCAGGCTGATTCGCAAACTCGCCGGAGATCCGCTTTTCTATAAAGAAATCAGAACCATACAGGAGGCAGCGGGGCCAGCCTGGGGTATCCTGGACGGGAAATCGGCAGACCGAATGCTGTGCCTTTTTTCTGATATGATGAAGTCCTCTTCGCCCGTGTAATCCATGTTTTTTAACCCCTTCGCATTCGTTGTTTTCTTCTTCAAAAGACAGCGTAGCTGCACGCAATTCGTCCATTGAAAAGGAGGTATTTTTTGAAGGCTGCCATCATTGGATTCGGACGGATGGGTCAGCGGCACCTGCAGATTGCTCGCGACCTAGGTATCGAAGTCGTAGGGATCTGCGACCAGAATGCGGCGATACTCGCATCCGTGGGAAGCAAGCTGGATATTCCGGAGGGAGTCCTGTACCAGGATGCGGGGGCGATGCTGAAGGGGACCCACCCTGAATGCGTCATCGTAGCGACGACCGCCCCATCCCACTGTGAATTGACCTGTTTTGCAGCGCAAAACGGGGCGAATTACATCTTATGCGAAAAACCGATGGCGGTGTCGCTGAACCAATGTGATGAGATTCTGAAAGCATGCCGGGGAATGGGAGCGAGGCTCGCGATCAATCACCAGATGCGCTTTATGGAACAGTATAGGGAGCCTAAGCGGATCGTGCATTCTGAGGAATTTGGGGGGTTGTGCAGCGTGACGGTCGTAGCCGGAAATTTTGGTATGGCAATGAACGGGACCCATTATTTCGAGATGTTCCGTTATCTGACGGGCGAGGATCCCGTTGAGGCACAGGCTTGGTTTTCGCCCGGGAAAGTCCCGAATCCTCGAGGCCCGCAGTTTGAAGACCGCGCCGGGAGCGTCCGTTTGACGACGAGGAGCGGGAAAAGATTCTACATGGAAATCGGCGCCGACCAGGGGCACGGGATGCAAGTCGTTTATGCTGGCCCGCACGGGCGGCTTACGGTAGATGAACTAGCTGGCAGGATGCACCTTGCGGTGCGCAAGCGGGAACACAGAAGTCTCCCCACGACACGGTACGGAATGCCATGGACTGAGACCGCCACAGGGATTCAACCGGCCGACGCGGTGGCACCTTCTCGGCAGGTTCTCAAGTCCCTGCTGAAAGACAACAATTATCCGACGGGTGAACATGGACGACTTGCCGTGGCGGCCTTGGCAGCCGCCTATGTTTCTGATGAAAATGGCCATGTTCCAGTGAAGATTGACAACGGTCTACCGCTGGATCGAATTTTCCCATGGGCTTGATCGTTTACCAGGCGGCACCCAGTGCCCGTAAGGGGTGACCTGCGCAACCGGATTGACTACTCCCGTAGTCGATTATGAGAAATGCGTGCGGAAAAGAATCGGGGGTGTGAATTGGCAAGCGAAATAGCAAACGTTAAAGTGGCAATCATCGGGGCCGGGAATATGGCCCGCGAGCATGCAAGGGTTTTCGCGGACATCCCCGGGGTATCTTTGGCCGGCATTCACAGCCGGACCCGCACCCACGCGGAGGCTGTTGCAAGGGAATTCAATATAGCCAACATCTGCGATTCTGCTGATGAACTGTATGAAAGAACCCGCGCCGATCTAGTCGTGATCACGGTTTTCGAACTGGCCATGAAACCGGTTAGTGTGGCATGCTTTGCCTATCCGTGGGCGCTTCTTCTGGAAAAACCCGCGGGATACAACATGCAGGATGCTTATGAGATCTCCGCTGCGGCTGATGAAAATGGCAGCAAAGCGTATGTCGCTTTGAATAGACGTTGTCTTTCAAGCACAATGGCGGCATTGGATAACCTGGACCTTCTTGGCGGACCACGATTCATCAGAATTCAAGACCAGCAGGATCAAGCTGCTGCATTGGCTGCCGGACAACCCCCGGCAGTTGTGGAAAACTGGATGTATGCCAACTCCATTCACGTGATTGATTATTTCCGGATATTCGGACGCGGTGAACCAGGGCGCGTCGAGCCGATTCTTCCCTGGAATCCTCGAACTCCCGGAACGGTGGTTGCGAAGATCGAATTCGATAGTGGAGATGTCGGACTCTATGAAGGTATCTGGAATGGGCCGGGGCCTTGGGCGGTGTCCGTCAGCACTCCCGAAAGGCGATGGGAAATGAGGCCCCTGGAACAAGCCTGCTTCCAGAACAAGGGGGAGCGGAAGCTGCATTCTGTTGAAGTCCATCCATGGGATCGGGAGTTCAAACCGGGCTTCCGACTCCAAGCGGAAATGGCGGTCAAAGCTGCCATGG
>JAVEVM010000706.1:0-3174 GCA_034005055.1 Desulforhabdus sp.
GAACGGTGATCTCTTTCAAGATATCATTTTGCACGGTCCCGCCCACTTTGTCGAAAGGGACACCCTGTTCTTCGGCAATGGCGAGATACATGCCTAGAAGCACGGTTGCCGGAGCATTGATGGTCATTGAGGTGGTCACCTGATCCAGTCGAATGCCGTCGAAGAGCACCCTCATATCTTCGATGGAATCAATGGCCACCCCTACTTTTCCCACTTCTCCCATGGAGAGTGCGTGATCGCTGTCGTAGCCCGCCTGGGTCGGAAGGTCAAAGGCCACGCTTAGGCCGGTCTGGCCCTGCTCGAGCAGGTAGCGATAGCGGGCATTGGTTTCCTTCGCGCTGCCAAAGCCCGCATATTGGCGCATCGTCCAGTACCTTCCGCGATACATGGTGGGTTGAACACCGCGGGTGAAGGGGAATTCTCCGGGAAAGCCAAGATCGCGACTATATTCCATGCCCCTGTTGTCCAGGGGCGTATAGAGCCTTTCTACCGGTATATTTGAAATGCTGGTGAAGGTCTCTTTTCGTTCCGGAGCCCGTGAAAGAGACTTTTTCAAACTGCCTTGCTGCCAGCTCTCCAGACCAGCCTCCAGCTTGTCCAGTTCCTTTTTGTCAAACATAATGTCCTCACTCGTTTCGTTTAAAACAGCTTTGTGCGCTGCAAAATTACCGTTCGCCCATCTGATTGTTTCTTCAGCCTATCACAGCCAGCACGTCAGACTTCTGGACGCTGTCACTCTCTTTAAACAGGATCTGTTTGACCGTCCCCGAGCATGGTGAACAGATGGAATTCTCCATTTTCATCGCTTCCAGGATCAAAATGACGTCCCCTTCTCCGACCGCATCGCCTGCTTTAACCTCATAGCGGATGATCATGCCGGGCATAGGAGCTTCGATGTTGGTGCCGTTCATGGGAGCGGCGGCTTGCTTGATTTCGAGAGTCGCTTGTGGCATCGGAGCCGCGACCTTTGGCGGCGGTGGAGGGGGAGCGACAGCCCCTGTTATCGGCTGGGGTGCCGGCAAGGTTTTCTGGACAAGGGCCGAAGCACCGATCGAGAGGCTGCCGCCGACCGGCTCCACCTCGACTTCGAAGTATTCGCCGTCGACGAACACATTGAAAGTGCGGGCGTCAGGTCCTTTGACCGGTGCCTCTTTGACGGGTTTTTCCACCAAAAGTCCGGCTTTGGCTTTCTTTACCAGTTCATCTTCGGCCTTCACCTGCTCGATGGTCTTGGGCTTCACTTCTTGCGGCATTTCTTCCTGGCCGTATTTCCACTTCAGGAAGCGCTTGCCGGTTGTGGGGTAGAGTGCGTAGATGAGGGTATCATCGAGATCCTTGGCAAGTCCGGCGACCCCTTTTTCAGCCGTCTTCAGCTCCGGTTCCAGCACGTCAGCGGGACGACATGTAATCGGCTCCTCGCCTCGTGGGTAGCCTTTTAGTGTCTTTTGCTGAACAGTTGAGTCGATTGGAACCGGGGTTTCACCGTAAAGTCCGTAGCACAGATCCTTGACCTGGGCTGTGGTCATCTTGTAGCGATCTTCGGGAGTATCGAAAAGTACGTTATTGACGGTCTGAATACCCACGATCTGGCTGGTCGGGGTTACCAGCGGAACCTGGCCCAGTTCGCGCCGAACAATGGGGAGCTGACGAAATACTTCGTCCAGTTTATCCAAAGAATCCATTTCGCGCAGTTGATTGACCAGATTGGAGAGCATGCCGCCAGGGGTCTGGTGCAGCAGTACGTTGATGTCGATGATGGACATGCGGTCATCGAGCAGGTGCTTGTATTTTAGCGAGATTTTTTCCATGTGCTCGCTGCATTTGGCGAGCAGTTTGAGGTCGAAGCCCGTATCGCGGCTGGTGCCTTGAAGCGTCACAACCAGAGGCTCGATGGCCGGGTGCGAGGTGCGGTACGCCCAGGGCGACAGACAGGTGTCCACGATATCGACTCCCGCTTCAATGGCTTTCAGCAATGACATATCGGCCATGCCCGAGGTGAAATGACTGTGCAGATGAATGGGTGCTTTGATGGTCTCTTTGAGTGCCTTCACAAGAACGTAAGCGTCATATGGAGCGATCAGGCCGGCCATATCTTTGATGCAGATGGTATCGGCTCCCATTTCTTCGAGCTGCCTGGCCTTTTTTACGTAATAGTCCAGATTGTACACGGGGCCGCCCATGCGCGATTCGGTAAGCGAATAACAGATAGCGCCCTGGAAATGCTTGCCGTGTTTCTTGATGATCTTGACTACCGTTTCAAAGTTGCGGAAATCATTGAGCGCATCGAACACTCGGAAAATATCGATGCCATTAACACAGGAGCGTTCGACGAAAGCTTCCGCCACATCGTCTGCATAATTGCGGTAGCCCACCAGATTCTGTCCTCGCAACAGCATGGAAAATGGGGTGTTTTTGATATATTTCTTCATCGTTCTGATGCGCTCCCAGGGGTCTTCTCCGAGGAATCGATGCATCGTATCGAAAGTAGCGCCCCCCCATACTTCCATGGAATAGAAGCCGACTCTGTCAATTTCTTCGGCAATGGGAAGAAAATCTTCACTTCTACCGCGGGTGGCAAACAACGACTGGTGTCCGTCGCGGAAGGTAAGATCCTGTATTTTGACCGGATGGACTACCTGAACGGATTCCTCAAGTAACCCGGAAAGCAATTCTCCATGCTGTTTAACTGCCATCTGCTACTCCTTCATTCTTGGCTGAGCATTTTCTTAGAAATAGCCGGTATTCTTCCTAGCCCTGCCCTTTACCCATGATTCTTGCCGGGACAGTTTAGCCGCCTCTCAGCGAGAATCCTTCCCGTTCCCAAACTCTGTTCCCCTCGTTCCCAAACTCTGTTTGGGAACGTACTTGGGTGGCAAACTCGGTTTGCAGTTCACTGATAAAGGAAACAGCAAGAAACGGAGTCTCCCGGTCGATTGCGTGCCCAAACGGAGTTTGGGCACGAGGAGTGGACTTGCTTCCTGCGGAGACCCAGTCATAAAGATATGGGTAAAGGGCTGTCCTAGCCGGTTGTCTGTCTCACCAGTCGCAATTGAAAGAACTGCCTCAAAACCATCATTGCCTGTCGGCCGGCCATCGCCCATGGACTAAAAAGAGTCTATGGCACATCAGCAAGACGGCCGGTTTCTCGCACAGTGGAAGCGGGCAATAGCGCTA
>JAVEVM010000707.1:0-3173 GCA_034005055.1 Desulforhabdus sp.
ATTGTCTCAGCCTTTGCGCTGGTACTGATCTCCATCTCATTAGGCAGCGGTTTGAGCCTGTTCTTTAACATACCCTCCATCATGATCGTAGTGGGTGGCACCCTGGGAGCCACCATGGTCAATTATCCCCTGAAGGACGTGCTTGGCGTCTTCAAGATCATCAAGAACGTATTCTTTACCAAGGTCTGGAGCGCCGACCAGGTTATCGATAAATTCATTGAATTTTCCAACATTTCGAGAAAAGAAGGGATGCTCGCCTTAGAAGGACACATTGACGAATTACAGGATAACTTCTTCAGCAAGGGACTTCAGCTTTCTATTGACGGAATGCAGCCGGAAGCCATTCGGGAAATCATGGAAATTGAGATCGACTATCTTCAGGAGCGGCATCGTTCCGGCGCGGAAATTCTCGATACCATGGCAGCCTTTTTCCCAGCCATGGGAATGATCGGAACGCTAATTGGACTGGTACAAATGCTGCAAACCATGGACGATCCCAGTACGATCGGTCCGGCCATGGCGGTCGCACTCCTGACCACCTTTTATGGAGCGGTAGCCGCCAATCTGGTCTGCCTTCCCATGGCCGGCAAGCTTCGCAAACGCAGTAAAGAAGAAAGCTTGATAAAAGAGATGGTAATCTCGGGTATTGTGGCCATTGCCAATGGGGAGAATCCGCGAATCATCGAACAGAAGCTACATTCTTTCATTCCACCCGATTCACGAGAAAGTCGCTTCGACTGACGTAGCGGCAGCGAAAAGGGAAAAGGAGATTGAGCATCAATGGCTAGAGAAAATAATGACGAAGAAAAAAAAGAGGCAACGGCTAAACCCAAATCCGGCAAACTGAAACTGCTCATCATAGCGGCTTTGGTCTTGCTGATTTGTGGCGGGGGCGTTGCGGCATGGCTGTTCTATTTCCAGGACAAGCTCGGCACTGCTACAGAAGCAAAAGCCGTCCAGAAAATTCATTTGCCGATGGAAACATTGCTGGTCAATCTGGCTGATCCGGGTGGCAAGCGCTATCTAAAGGTCTCCATGAATCTAGTTCTCAGCAACGCATTGACAGCAGCCGAGTTCAACGAGCGAAGTGCAGAACTGCGAGATACTGTTTTGCTGCTTTTTTCCAGCAAGAAATATGATGACATCTCAACCTATGCGGGCAAGACGACAATGAAGCAGGAAACCATGACTCAACTGAATCGAAGACTGACTCAAGGTCAGGTGGAAGATGTCCATTTTACCGAATTCCTGGTGCAATGATTGAGGGAAATAGCGCCCTATGGAAAAGATACTATCCCAAGACGAAGTAGATGCCCTGCTCAAGGGTCTATCCGACGGAGGCGTCGAGGGTCAGGAAAAGACTGAGGAAGAGGGGGGAGATGTCCATTACTACGATCTCACCAATCAGGATCGTATCATCCGTGGTCGTATGCCCACTCTGGAAATCATTAATGATCGATTTGCCCGTCTGCATCGCATAACTTTATCCTCAAGCCTGCGAAAGCTCATCGACTTGACCACCGCGCAAACCGAAATGGTTAAGTTCGGTGAATTCATCCGCACCCTGCCGGTCCCAACCAGCCTGCACGTGTTGAAAATGGAGCCGTTGCGCGGGCATGCCCTTCTGGTACTGGAAAGCCGACTGATCTTCAATCTGTTGGACTGCTTTTTCGGAGGGACTGGAAGGAGCTCCTTTAAAATTGAGGGAAGGGACTTCACCTCAATTGAAAACCGCGTCATCCAAAAACTGGTCCGAGCGATTCTTGGCGATCTGAGTCAGGCCTGGAAGCCCGTCATCAATATTGATTTTCAATACGTACGATCCGAGTTCAACCCGCAATTTGCAACCATTGTTCCCCCTTCCGACATTGTCATCGGCGTTCATTTCGAGCTGGAGTTGGACCGGATCATGGGCAGGATGATCCTTTGTCTGCCCTACTCCACCATTGAACCGGTCCGGTCCCGGCTTTACGCAAGCTACCAAAGCGATCAGCTGGAAATCGACGTGGAATGGATCGAGCGTCTGAAGAATCGCATCCGCGAAGTAGAGGTCGAGCTTATGGTAGAGTTGGGCAGAACTACGATTAGAGGGCGAGATCTGCTTCAGCTCGATATAGGCGATGTCTTGGTACTGAATCAAGACGTTGAAAAACCATTGATCGCTAAAGTTGAAAATGTCCCCAAGTTCCTGGCCTTTGCAGGTACATGCAGGGGAAATAAAGCTTTTCAGATCCATGACTCTAAAAGTGCTTTAAGCCCTCAGCAAAGATAAGGAGATGTCAATGGCGATGGAACAAGTTGGAGGAAACGAGACGGATCACGGGCCTTTCACCGAAAATGACAGTGTCCACTTTCCCACGCTGCAACAGGACGCAAATCAGAAAGGGATGATTCGAGACCTTGATTTTATTTTGGATATCCCACTTGAAGTCACCGTGGAACTGGGCCGCACCACCATGCTCATACACGACCTCCTCCAACTTGGACAGGGGTCGGTTATCGAACTGGATAAGCTGGCTGGAGAACCTCTGGAAATATTAGTGAATCAACGGTTGATAGCGCGAGGAGAAGCGGTTGTGATCAACGAGAAATTTGGCGTCCGCATAACCGATATCATCAGTCCGACGGAGCGCGTGAAACAACTTAGCTGAGGAATAGCAACGGTAGCATGGGCAAGCTTAGGTAACCCATCCTCCGGCATGCTGCACAAACCTCAACCTTACCCCTTCAAGTCGACCATCAGGTGCTGCACGAATGGAAACCGGATTCGAATTCGGTCCGCAATTACTCAGGGTGTTGAGCAGTCTGGCCCTCGTTTTAGGCATTCTTGGGATTGCGGTTTATGGGATTAAGCGATTCGGACTGCGAGTCAAGAAGCCCGAGTCGAGTCCCTGGATTCAAGTGATCGCGCGATATCCGCTGGGAATAAAGCACTACTTGCTTCTGGTGGAAGTCAAAAATCAACTTGTTCTGCTGGGGGTTTCGCCACAGGGCGTGCATTTCCTGACCATGATTCCCGAAAGCTCCGAGCCACACTCCGGTACCGCACCATGACCGGAATTGCGAACGTCAGCCACGGCCCCGATCATCGGTCATTTGTGAACAGTTTTTTTCATACACTGGCAGCGGCCTGTGTGCTGATATCCCTGTTCTTTTTGTTGCCGGTGGATACG
>JAVEVM010000708.1:0-3173 GCA_034005055.1 Desulforhabdus sp.
CCATTTCACTGTCTTCGCCAAGTGTTAACTCCCTGAGTCTTCTCCTGAAATACGCTCCGAACGGATGCTTTCTCCCTGCTATGCCGATCCATGCCGGAAATGGTTCCATGTCAGATTGTACGGAGAGCAAAGGAAATACCTGGGTTCCGACATACAGGAAGCACAGATTATCTTTCCACGATGAATCGTAATGTTTGAAGAACCGATAGTCGCGATTCCGGATCAGCTGAGGGAAAGAGTGCGGATAATGCTCATCGCTTAAGGGACGAAGGGCAAATAACCTTACTCCGCTGTGCTCCCGACAAATACGCGACAAAGCATTGGAGCGATCAGAGTCGAATTGGTCGAGAATTCCGATGCCCCTGACAGCCGTCTTGGCAGCCATTTTTTTCAATGCCAACTGGAAGCTGGGAGCCTGCGCATGGGATGTGTCTTCCCAAAATAATACCAGCGGATCGTTCTCCTGCTTTTCGAGCCAATTGACAATGAGAGGGAGGTATTCGAGATCTGCAGTCCGGCGCGAAGAGATGAAGAACTTATCAATCCAGGGCAGCACCAGATACGGCAGGTGCCCGCTGGTGACGAGCTTCTGTCCTTCTTGCAGCAGTGCCGATAAACGAATCAGTCCTTCCTCCCAAACTTTTTGACGGGCATTGGCCCAGTTCAGAATTAGATCAAAATTTATGCGCTGAACGGGAGCGACTGTTCCATGCCACCCGTATTTTCCGCCTTCGACGATCTCCTGGAGCGCTTCCACATCCAGAACGGAACCCGCTGTCCGAATGTGTTTCTCATAGACTTCCTGCCAGGCAGCATCAAAAGAAGCCCGGGCTCGGCTTTCCCAAAGGGCGTGTATAATTTTGGGCTTAACCAGACGCTCTTGCCAAAGCTCAACGATAAATGCTGATTCGGGATGTGGAAGATCCTGCTCCTTCTGAATCACATGCATGCGGTTATCGACGGCTTGTTTGAATTCCTGCCAAAGAGTGCGTGATGGAAACTGCGCGGGAAGGCTTTCGAATGCCCAACCGCCGGCGGCGGCAAGGGTTGCATTGTGCCAGCTCAATACCACCCGGCGCGTATTGCGACTCGTTGCCTTCGCAAGCTCTCTAACAGCAGCCAGCTCCTTGGCCTGCCATTGCAGCAGTCTTTCCAAATAGCGCAAGACGCCCGCTCCGAATCCTCCGAAGTAGCCACTGTTCAAAGGCGGCAACGGAAGTTTTTTGCCTGCTGCTTCGGCCTGCAAGAATTCGTTGGTTCTTATCGAAGGTGACGGCCATGCCTCAACTGGAGCAAGCAATATGTTCCGGCCGATCAACCGCCAGTGGGTTCGGAAGCCCGATCGAGATTCACAGCAGCCGGTGGCCGGCACACGCCAAATCGGCTTCAGGTCGTTCCAGGTGAGCTCATATGCAGGCGCTGACGATGAATTTGCCCTGAGAAGCTTGCGCAAAAGTCGCCATTTTCGTTTAGTTGCGGCACCGGGTTTGTTTTTGGGCCATGATAGAAGTTTGACCGGAATGTGCTGCAGAAACGGTCGCAGCGGAAGAGTCTGGTTGGAGAGCCTGGCCAGTGAGGATTTAGGGAGATGGTTCAAAACACGGCGAAATGCAGGATATAAATGTTCCGTATCCGGAACCTTGGCCAGGAATCCGATGATATCGCAAACCAACTCTACGAAAGCCGGCGGCAGCTCGGCTATTTTGGGCGCACTGTCGAGAATTAGAGGGATGAGGTGACGATAGTAGCTGAGCTCATCTGCAACCGGCGGATGAAGTAGAAGGGTAAGAGCCGTTTCGCGGATGTTTCGATCCCGATGAGTGCAAAGTATCAGCAGTTCATTGAAATCTTCCCGAGAGAGCAGATCATTTTGTTTGAATCTCTCCTCGAGATCGTGGAGCGTTTCAATAGATCTCATCTGGTTGACCTGTTTTTTTGCCTTTCTTGCCGGCCGGTGGAAATGTACTGTCAAGAAAATAGAGCTTTCAATCCTTAACAGACATGCATTTTATGGAAAACACCAGGGTTTGACTCAAGTCAAGGAAATCCTCTTTCAGGGAGGTTAAATGTGCAAAAAGGTATTGACAGCTTATAAAGTTTGGATTACCTAATTGCAACAACCGTTAGTTGGAAGGATGAGTTATATGTTCAACGGCTGGAAGCGAAAAGATAAGTGCCCTTGTAGCTGCAAAAACAGGTGCAGTGAAAATACCTTGCCGCTTTCAGATGCGAAAGCGGGAAAGCGCATTAAAGTGTGTTGCATTGCAGGGGGGAGGAGTCTGTGCGGTAGAATGGCGGCCATGGGTATTTATCCGGGGGTGGAAATCGAGCTGCTTTGTGGAGGATGCGGTTGTCCGTGCCTGGTGCGCGTGCATGGTGGGACCTTGAGTCTTGGTGCCGGAGTAAGCGAAAAAATCCTGGTGACCTCTGCAGGTTAAATGATTTAGGGAGCTGAAAAGCTAGAGCGGTTTAATTCGATAATTTCGGCTCCTTCACATTAAAACAAAGCTTTCAACGTTTACAGGTATAAATAAAGATTCGAGCGGCTGTTTAAGGCCGCTCTTTTTTGCACCAAAAAGTTAGGATCGCCTAATTCATCTTCGGAAAGGAATGAGCATGCCCATTATCTTGCTGCGGCAGATGTCTGTGGGACAAAAAGGGACCGTCGCCAAGGTCACAGCTCAGGGCGAACTGGGGCGACGCATTCGCGATATGGGACTGGTGCCCGGAACTCCGCTGCAAATTCAGGGACGAGCCCCTTTGAAGGACCCCGTAGCCATTAGACTGCGTGATTTCACTCTCACATTGCGCAACAACGAGGCCGATTATGTCAGCGTGGAGGTGGACAAGGGGGCATGAGGAAGGCTAACGAATACCTAATTGCATTGGCAGGCAATCCGAATTGCGGGAAAACCACTCTTTTCAATGCGATCACGGGAGCACGGCAGCACGTCGGCAATTATCCCGGCATCACCGTGGAAAAAAAAGAGGGATTTTATTTGTTCAACGGATTGAAGCTGCGCCTGGTGGATCTGCCCGGCACCTATTCGCTCACCGCTTATTCAATGGAAGAACTGGTAGCGCGGGACTTCTTAGTTCACGAACGCCCTCAACTGGTCATTAACATTGTCGACGCATCGAATTTGGAAAGAAATCTTTACCTCACCGTGCAG
>JAVEVM010000709.1:0-3171 GCA_034005055.1 Desulforhabdus sp.
CGTCACTTGGTCAGCCTGACATAGAGGGCAAGTAGCAGGCCCATAGCTGTGAGCTTTCTTGGTAACATACTTTTCGCCAGCAAGCTTTTCTTCCATGAGGTAGCGAATGTAGTCTTGACGCTCTCCCGGCAGTTTGCCGGCAGCATCGCGAACAGTGACGAGAACTTCTCCCTTGGTCTCCGGGATTCTCTGAACCACCGCCTCCAGAAGCGACCCGTATCCGGCCTCCTTCCAGTCAAGAAGGCTGCCATCTGTCATCTCAACCACTGGCCATGTGAGTACCTTGACCACTTCACGGAAATAGGAGGCCCATGGTTTGGACGTTGCAGCCGTTTCGCGGAAGTCCTTAAGAGTTGAATTCAGCATCTTGGCCCTCGGTCCGGCACCTTCTCCTGCGGTATAACTGCGTTTAATAATCGGTCCAGCCTGGGGGCTGCGGGGAGCCCGTTTGAGAAACGGCAAATACTGAGCTATCTCCGGGCTCAGGTCCTGCACCGCGAGTTCGGCACAGCTGTTTGCCGAACAACTTTGAAGAACATAAACTCTATCGAAGCTTTCCGTGCTTTCGACCAAAAAAGGAAACAGCCTTCCAGGTGAATCTGCTGTCAAGTTCCTATACCATTCTTCCAAGTCATCAGGGGGGCGTTGCCCCTGCTCCATCTGCTGAAATAAATAGTCAAGGGCCAGCTTTCGCATTGCCCTTATCATAAGCTCACCTCCGTTTTGTTGGAGTTTGTGCCAAATCCAAAACCATCTTTTGACGATTCACCCAAAAGGCCGAAAACCGTCTCATGGAAGCTCAAAAAAACCGGGCCAGCAGCTCGTCGTTGACCAGTTTGCGGTCGAAGCCCTGGCCGAGCACCTGGACCCGCTTGAAGTCTTCCTGGCAGAAGGGAAAAAGGTAGATGCTGTCGACTTCTTCATCGATCAGGCTGCGGCATTTTTCCGTCAGCTCATCGAAGCGGCTGGCCTCGAGCCGGCCCAGGAAGGCGCTCTTTTGCACCCGCTCCAGGCCGTAGCGCTTGCACGTCTTGGACACTTTGCCGCGGATCTTGTCGTCGGAGATGTCGTAGATGATCCAAACCAATACGGCCATGGCCGCGATCCTCCAGGTTAGAGCTCCCTGATTTCGAGCCAGTCGGGCCTCTTATGACCGGTATCCGCCAGTAGCAGGTTGGCCAGCCGATGCGCCTCGTGCTGGATGATGGTGCGGCGTTTGACGTTTTTCCGGCGGTAGCGCACCGATTCGTCCAGGTGTCTGTTCAAAGCTTCCACGATCGTCGGCTTGCCGGCCTGGTTGAGGGACACGGCGCCGTCTCTGCCGTCGAAGTAGTCGTCCTTGATCTTCCTGCCGGTAAAAAGGTACACCACCGTCTGTTCGCCAAAGATGCGGAACGGCTCGATCAGGTCGAAGACCATTGATTTCTTGTTGTAATTGTCGGTGTGAAGAAACCCCAGATAGGGATCGAGGCCGGCAAGGATGCAGGCTTTTTCCACCAGCGAATAGAGTATCCCGTAAGCGTAATTGAGGCAGGCATTGAAAGGGTCCCTGGCCGGGCGCCGCGACCGTTCGCTGAAGCGGTATTTTTCCGGCAGCAGGAAGGCGAGGCAGCGAAAGTAGCTGCGGCCGGCGGTTCCTTCCAGGCCCATGATGCGGTTGCGGGCCGTTTCCAGATCGGCGGTTTCCTGCGCCAGGTCGGCCTTCGATCTTTCGACCGCCTCGACCGCCGGTCGGATCGATTCTTCGCTTCCGGGCCTTGCGTGCATGAGCTTCTTCAAAAAGAGGAGCTGGTTGTTGAGCTTTTGCCCGACCATTTCAATCACCAGCTGCAGACCGAGCGGGCTGTCGTGCGCTTCCAGCTGCCTGCGGCGAATCAGCGCGGTGCTCCCGAGCTTGGAAAACCAGATGCGCCCCACCGGATCTCCGTACTTGTCCAGAAAGACCACGTCGATGTTGTGCTCCAGGGCCAGGACCACCGCCTGGGTGGTCACCATCGCCTGGTTGGCGATGACGATGCTCTCCACTTTGAGCGGAGAAATGTCGAAGATCTTCTCCTGCTGCTTGAGCCGAAAGCACTCGTCCTTTTGGGTCAGAAAGGTTCCCGGTGTGTTGATGACAAGCTGCATCCTGCAATACCTCATGGGTAGCGAAAGCCGGCCGGCACCACGCAGTTTTTCCCCCAGCATTCTGCGACACGGCAGCGGCAGGGCTTTCTGTGCTCTGCTTCCTTTGCCTTGCCAGGTATCTTCCAGGCGCAAAGAGCAGCAGCTTTCGAGAGCCTTCCAGGCGTATGCCTGAAGTGAGCAGCGCATCCCCGGCGGAACGGCTTTCCGAAAAATCATACGTGCAGCAAGATTAATTAGATCAGGATTAGAATTCGCTAAGAGCGCAACACCCCCGAAGCCCCCATACTGCAGCTCCAGCCTTTACCCTTTTTCATACTCTCCATGAGGGTAAATGTCTAACGAAATCAAGGTCTCCACGCTCTGGCTGTGGTGCCTTGCGAAATGGAATGGGTGAGCTACCTTGATCGCCTGTTCTACGGCGACGCCTATGAATCGACCGGTAACGGCCGGTCGGGTTGCGGCCCCGCCGATGCATTTGGCACCGCACAGATTGGGCAATAGAGAGGGTGCCCCTCGATATCAGGGTGAGGCTCCCTCACGTCTGCGGGAACTTTTTTTGGGCGGTGGTCCGGTCGTTATCAACGGGGGGCGATCATATGGGCGGGGACGCAACCCCGCCCTACCGGTCGGACAACATCACTTTCATATCGATGCACGAGCCTTGGATGGATCTTTTGGTACGTTCTTACAGTCGCGACCGCCAGTATTGCGGCTTCCGGCATGATGGGCCACGGCAAAGATGATAATTCCGGTGTCATCCGGCCTGTAGATAATAGAGAACGGAAACCCATTAACCATGACGTGCCGGGTATTGCTGCCGAAGAGAACCCCGCTTGGGGAAATGTTAGCGCCAGGGCAGTCGCTTCCTTGATCGCTTTGGTAAAATGCTTCCGTAAGCCAGGTTCCACTTCGCTGTAGTAAGCCACTTCAGCAAGGAGCTCCCGGCGTGCGGCGGCGACAAACCGGGCGCGCTTCATCGGCTGATGCGCCTGGCTTCGGCAAACACATCCTCAGTTGGATACGTTGTCGCTTCTCCTCGGTCAT
>JAVEVM010000710.1:0-3154 GCA_034005055.1 Desulforhabdus sp.
TGGATGGAGATAATGTCCGAACTGGACTCAATCAGGACCTGGGATTAAGCCCCGGAGATCGAAGGGAAAACGTGCGACGCATTGCGGAAGTCGCCAAGCTTATGGTTGATGCGGGCCTGTTGGTGTTTGCCGCCTTCATTGCTCCCTATCGGGAGAGCCGCGAGTTCGTACGGGAACTGATGACCAACTGGCCATATTACGAGGTTTACGTCAAGTGTTCTCTAGAGGTTTGCGAACAGCGCGACCCGAAGAAGCTTTATAAGCGTGCCCGGTCGGGAGAGATTAAGAACATGACCGGTATTTCTGCACCCTATGAAGAATCCGAACAGCCTGACTTGATCGTGCAAACAGATACCCTTCAACTCTCGCAATCAGTCGATGCAGTTGTCAATTTTCTCGCTAAGCAGGGAATAATTTCATGCCTGCCGGAGTGAGCGAGGGTCTCTTTCCATACTGAGATTTTGCTGAGCGGACCGGTTACTTGTCTGTTTTCGCGAGTTGTCCCGCGATGATTTGGGAAAGCACAATCACAGCCTTTTAAGCAGTTCGTATGTTTAGGAAAGCCCCGTTTCTTCGCATTCTCCTTGCCCGCCTTTGTCGTTTACCACGGGTGAGAGAGCCCGAATCTGCAGATATTCGATAACGAGCCTCGCCAGAGGTCGATGGTAAAGCATGGCGACATGGCTGACAGGATAGCTTTCAAGGTGTGTCCAGCCAGGCTGAGACACTCGTAACGAGTCATGAGGGAGCACCATATTGTCTATAGGTGAATAAATGGCCAGCCGCGGAACGTCAATTGATACTTTCGTGGGCTCCAGCTCGCGGAATAATTGTCCGTTGTAAATTAAACTCTTCGCCAGTTTGCCGACGCCAAGTGCGGCAAGCTTGGTGCCCCGATGCGGGGTGCCCAAGGTGACTACCGCTGCAAGTTTTGCTGCATGGCTTCGATCTTGGACATAAAATCGGGCGAGCAGTCCACCAAGGCTATGTCCGATCAGAATAATCCGTTGCTGTGGAAGTTTTTTGCCAAGTTCATTGATCAACTGATCGAGTTTCTCCAGCAATTGTTCGACATTTCCATTGGCGCTGGAATACCCGAATGCGTAAGTGTTGCGAAAGCCTTTCCTGTTGAGCAGCCATTTATATAAGATCCACGCAGTTACATTATGATAGAGGCCGTGAATCAAAATGACGGGGGGACGAGGGCAGGTGGGCTCCGGTTTCGGATGCCAGAATCCGCGCCAAAAACGCAATGGGTAGAAGAGGATCACAAGGTTTTGGCTGATGAAACTGCTCATGATGCCTCTAACCAGCCATCTGCCGATTTTGCCCTTGGAAATCAGGTCCAGATGTTGTTGGTGCGAACTGTTCGCGGTTTCATACCAAAAAAGAAGGTAGGTCAATAGAGAAAATCCGAATAAAATCGCTGAATAGAAAAATATCGCGACAAGGAAGCCGGTTGCCATGCTACTTCTCCATCTCCTTCAAGTAGTGGAGAACCTGTTCGAGGTTTTCAGCCACACTATGTGGAAGGGCTTTTTCTCCTCGAAGCATTGCCGCAATCGCTGCTTTTTCCTTTTCGGGATGTTTGAACAGCCAGACTGTGCGCATCCCGAGTTGCAGTGCGGGCGCCATATCCAGTTCGTAACTGTCGCCCACTACACAACAACTATGAGCAGGGAGATCCGCTTGTGCAAGCGCATGACGGAAAAATTGCAGGGAAGGCTTTTTGCATCCGACCCGGTAACTTAGAACGGTATAGTCTAACAGTCCCAGTATCTCCCGGCAGTTTCTGCAAAAGCCCTCATAAAAAGGATGCCAGATATTGGAGAGCACTCCCAGTCTGATGCCATTATCCTTGAGAGATCTCAATAAGCGGGTAGCTCCAGGGATCTCTGTCACACAGTTGATCTGCTCTTCCCACAAGCTTTCCAGGTTTGTCACTATTTTTGAAAGACTCTGATTTGGCAGGATCTCTGCCAATGCTTCGGCAAGACCGTACGGATTGGTGGCGGGATGAACCATAATAAATCGGCCTGCACGCTTGGTTTCTTTTTCGGAGAAAGCCATACGCGCAGCCAGCAACCTCCGAGCGGAAGGCTGGGAGCCTTCGACCAGAGTATGGCCGATGTCGAAAAAAACCGCCTTTGGTTTGCCTTCCATATGACTCCATGCAGAATTTGTCAAATCTTCAGTTGCCAGTTTGCCTTGAATCTCCCAAGCTCAAGCTGATGAGCTACTGCAGATAAAGCTGCCAAACCAGAGATCGTGCAAGATAGCATCCTTCCTTATTTGCTCATGTTGTCCGACGCACATGTTACATTCTCGTCTTCTGCTTGGCAAACAAGTATAGAAGGATTACTCTTCCTAGGATCTCAATAAATCTTCGACCCATACGGCCAAAAGTGACAGGAAGGTGCAATGAACACCGCAAACAGCAAGAGAATAGCCTACTATATTACAGCTCATGGCTATGGACATGCGGTTCGCTCTCTTGAGGTGATCCGCAACTTAATGATGCATGATCCTTCTCTTGAGATAACTATTGTCTCCGATCTGCCTCGATTCCTCATCGAGCAGAACCTCGATAGGCCCGTAGAGTTGAGGACGAAACGACTGGATGTCGGACTGATCCAAAAGGACAGTCTACAGTTCGATCTTGAGGCTACATGGAACGTCCTGCGTAGTCTGTATAAGCGCAGAAATGAGATTATAGCGGAAGAAGTGGATTTCCTGCAACGAAACCGGGTGCGCACCGTGGTCTCGGATATTCCTTTCATTGTTTTCCATGCTGCGGCGGAATACGGAATCCAAAAAAGCATAGGGCTTGGCAATTTCACCTGGGACTGGATCTATCAATCGTATGCCACTCTTGATCGTCGCTGGCAATCACTGATTCGCTGGATTCGGGAGGGGTACGAAAAATGCGGCCTATTCCTGCAGCTTCCGATGCACGGTGACTGCTCAGCTTGTCCGACGATAAAAAACATTCCGCTGATAGCTCGCAAATCGAAACGCCAAGGGGAGCAAACCCGAAAGATCTTAGGTATCGAGCAGGACCAAAAAGCATATCTGATCTCCTTCTATTCCCTGCACCTCTACGGTAAAGCCCTAAAAGAAGTCGAGCAGATGAAGGATACCATCTTTTTTTACA
>JAVEVM010000711.1:0-3151 GCA_034005055.1 Desulforhabdus sp.
GTCTGGCTATGCCTTATTACACCACGATCACTTCACCCATCAGGCGCTACATAGATCTGGTGGTCCAACGGCAGCTCAAGTACGCCCTGGTACATGAAACGCCTCTTTACAGTGAGGACGAGCTGCGGCAGCTGATCACCAGACTGGGGTCCAGTCAGGCGAAAATCTTTTTGATCCAGCGCAAGTCGGTGCGCTACTGGATATTGAAGTACCTTGAGCAGGAAGACGCTCGTTCGCTGGATGCATTAGTCCTCGATCAAAACGACCGGTTCGTACGCCTGCTGTTGCCCGATTTCCTGATGGAGGCGAACATGCCCAGCCACGACAAAGACAAAACCCGTCTGCAGCCAGGGGAGATGGTGCGGGTCAAAATCGACCGCGTGAGCCCTCGGGAAGATATTCTCCGACTCTCGATTTAGAAGTTATGTGAGCCGTTCGACCGACTCATTGCCATGATCGTTGAAGACCAGCCGATAGACGGCTAAATTGGGTACTTCGATTCTATGATATAAATCCATCGACAGCCCGCGATAATGCAAAACCGCAACCTTAATCGCTACCGAGTGGGTAACGAATGCAGCGATCTTTTCAGGCTGGGATTGAAGGAAGCGCTCCAACGACCTCACCACCCTCTCTCGCACACTTTCCAGCGTTTCGATGGCGGCATTCTCGAATTGCGCCGGACGATCCACCCAGATCCGATAATCGGATGGATATTTCTCCCGGACCTGATCTTTGGAAAGAGAAGTCCAGGGACCCAGATCCATTTCGATAAGATCGACATCTTCAAATAGTTTTGCATTGATATAGCTATTGAGGATTCGTGCTGTCTGCACGGTCCGCTGCAAAGGACTGGTGTAAATCACCTCGATGCCACAACTCTTAATTTCCTGACCAATGTGATGGGCCTGCTTTTTGCCCTCATCGGTAAGCCCCTCCGAGCTTCTACCTGCGTAGACTTCTTCCGCATTGGATTGAATCAAGCCGTGTCGGATCAGATATACAGTTTTATCCATGTCCTCACCACAAGAGTCGAAAATCCGCCCAGCCCCGTTCGTTTACTGACGGCTTAGCTCTCAAATTAGCGGTCATCGTCGCTCACACCGACCTGATGAGCAGCAAAGGGCGATCTATTCTGTTCAAGATGGCGGCCGCTACACTTCCGTAAAAGACCTGGGGAAGACCGCTACGTCCATGACTTGCCATAGCAATCAGATTGGCGTTCTCACGCTCGGCGACCGTGATGATGCTCCTGGCGACCGGCCCGTACTCTACCAGACTCCTCGCATTTATACCCTTTTCTCGAAACTCGCCGCGCCATGCGGCAAGATATGTGGACGCTTCCTCTCCATGCTCTTCCATGATCTTGGCCTCGAATTCATTACCCTGCGGGCGTTCGACGATAAGACCGGGCTCCAACACCTTCAGGAAGATCACTTTTGAATCGAATCTGAGAGCAAGCTCTTCCACATGAGGCAAGATCCTTTCCGCTCTCGGCGATCCATCCATGGGAACCAAAATCGTTTTGTACATGAACCGTTCTCCTATACTGCACAACTCTCACAAAAAACGAATCGGCTCGAGCTTCTTCCTCCTTCGAATCGATTCCAGAATGCCCACCGTACCGGTCATCATGTTATCCCCCAAGGGAGCACCAAAGACCACGGGCAGCTTGGATTTTTCCAGCAGTCGGCGCTTCGGACCCGTTGCTAAAATGATTTCGGCAGCCGCAAAGCCGAAAGCCTTGCGAGCATAGGCCCCGTGTCCGCCTTCCTGCAAAATTTTATCGTGATTCAGACTCCCTTCAGCCAGCTCAAACAGCAGCCTTTCCAATCGCTCCAAAGTGATGTCACTGGTATGGTATTCAAAAAATCCGGCAATTTCGTCTCCCTCCAAGGCGGCACCGAGCGTATGCGAAGTAGCGACATCGAGCACCAGTAATTTTTGTTTCTCCCTGGCACGCACATCCATGGATGCTCCAAGAATCGCGGCCATGCCGCTGTCCATAAGATAGACCTCGTCAGCGGGCAATTGCCCGGCAGCTTCGGCAATTGAGCTCAGGCGGTTGAAAGTAGGGGGGATTTCATGCCGTGGATAAAGCAAAGAAGAGGGATAGGGGTTCTTATCAAGAAATTCCCTGAAAATTTGATGCCTGTAGTCAAGGTGTGACATTCCGGGTGGAGGCATGCCATGGTCTTGGGCACAGATTCCCACCACATCGAACTCGAAAGGAACCCCGAAACCTTCAACAATTTGCCTCAGCCGAGTAATCTCCAGGTCGGAAATATGCAAGCTGCGGTGAGAGCCCTGCCGACTCAGCTCCTGGATTTGCTCGTCTTCCGCGACTCTGATTCCCCAGGAGCGAACCTTCTCCAAGTCATGATGAACGGTGTAGGCGGCCGGCACAGACATCACGACTTCGGCATGAAGGGCTCGTTCTCTCAATACTCTGGAAATGAGGCCACCGCCCATTTCATTGCCGGTAATCAGCATATTTCCGGGAAGGCACGCTGCCAGCTCGGCAAAATAGAGAACCGGAGATTTGACAACTGCTTTATAATGGAGCCCCGCTTTTCGGTCGTAATAAAGCACGTCCAGTGTACCGGCCCCGATATCCAACAGCAGGAACCTGCTCATCGCTTGCCCTCGCCCGAGCTTCACTGCACGGAAGCTGTCTGTGACTGTCCCCTGTGGTTCAACTGGTGCAAAAGGTAGGCCTCGATAAACTCATCCAGGTCGCCATCCATGACCCCATCCACATTGCCTTTTTCCACCGAAGTGCGATGGTCTTTCACCAAACGGTACGGTTGCATCACATAAGAACGAATTTGGCTTCCCCAACCGATGTCGTCCAGATTGTCATGAATCTCCTGCAGTTTTTCCTGTTGAGCGCGTTTTTCCCGTTCGTACAGACGAGATCTGAGGATCTTCATGGCGATATCGCGGTTGCGATGCTGCGATTTTTCATTCTGGCATTGCACCACTATGCCGGTGGGCAAATGAGTGATGCGAACCGCCGAGCTGGTTTTGTTGACATGCTGTCCGCCCGCTCCGCTGGCCCGATAGGTGTCGATACGCAGATCGGAAGTTTTGATATCGACTTCTATTTCATCGTCAACTTCGGGATAGACGAACACGGCCGCGAAAGATG
>JAVEVM010000712.1:0-3147 GCA_034005055.1 Desulforhabdus sp.
GAGGCTGAGACAGCAATCGCGGTGGTGCTGGAAAAAGACGTTCCACTGGAGCTCTCGACGCAAAACTCGCACCTTCGTCGATTGCAGCACCAGCTGGCCGAACACTATGGATTGACCACAAAAAGTCAAGGAAAAGAACCCTATCGAAGAGTTGTCATCTTTCCCTGAGTCTCGTCAAGAGCGCATGAGAAAAAGAGTGAAGCAACCCGGAGCTGCTCGGAGTGTATCCGGGGCGCAAATTTAAAATTAACGTTCAGTTGAGGTAGAAATGGAGCTGAATTTTCCTTTTTCCGCATTGGTTGGTCAAGATCTCATGAAACGGGCGCTGCTCCTGAACGTGATCGACCCCGCCCTGGGAGGGGTGCTCATTAAAGGCGAGCGCGGCACGGCAAAGTCCACCGGAGTGCGCGCTCTGGCCGATCTTCTTCCCACAATGCGGGTGGTTGAGAACTGCCCTTTTCAGTGCGATCCGGACGACTCCTCCAGACTGTGCGTCTACTGCCGGCAAACTCACGTGGCAGGCAAAGAGCTGCCGGTCAAAATGCGTAAGATCCGAATGATCAATCTTCCCATCGGCACAACCGAAGACCGGCTGCTTGGAACGATCGACATCGAGAAGGCACTGCGCAGCGGCAGCAAGGTGTTCGAGCCGGGTTTGTTGGCCGAAGCTAACCGCGGTATCCTGTACGTGGATGAAGTCAATTTGCTCAATGATCAAATTGTCGACCTTTTCCTCGACGCCGCGGCCTCGGGTATGAACATTGTCGAACGGGAAGGAATCAGTTTTTCTCATGCCAGCCGCTTTATCCTGGTTGGCACCATGAATCCGGAAGAGGGCGATCTTCGCCCTCAGCTTTTGGACCGGTTCGGTCTGTCGGTTAACATCGAAGGGATTCAGTCCTTGCCTGAGCGGGTCGAAATCATTAAGCGCAGATTGGCTTTCGAACAGGATCCCCAAGGCTTCCGCCATAACTGGCGGACGGCTGACACAGATCTGGCACGCCGGATCGTACTGGGAAAAGAGCTTCTCGAACGGATCGTCTTCACCGAGGCCCTTCTGGAAACGGCCGCAAACCTTTCCGTTGCACTGGCCACGGACGGCCACCGAGCGGATATCACCATGATGAAAGCGGCCAGAGCCAATGCAGCTTTCGAGGGGCGGCAGAAAATAACCGCTGAAGATCTGCAGCTTGCAGCCCGGCTGACCTTGCCCCATCGGATTAAGAAGAGTCCCGTGCACAAGGCCGAGTTGAGTGAAAAGAAACTCCAGGAAATTGTCGAGCAGCACACTTCCTCGAACGTTTCAGAACAAGAATGGACGCCTGTCCATCAAAACAGACAAAAACAGAATTTATCGATCAACAGTTACAAATCCCCGATCTCTTGCGTGACGCACCTCTGCACAGGCACCAGGATCCTGCGGCACCAGATGCCATGGCACCTGGTGTCGGGATCTCACCCGGGCAGGCGCTTCTCCCTCCCCAATCCGCGCAACGGCGGAAGCATTTTCGGCCACCGCTTGCAGCGCAGTGGAGAAAAGCTCGACGATTTATCGCTGATTGCCACACTGCGTGCCGCTGCACCCCGCCAACGACAAAGAGGATACAACGGTATTATCAAAATCTCTCAAAACGACCTTAGACTGCAGAAACGGTCGCGCAAAACCGGCCTGTCCTTGATGATGGTGGTTGATTCGAGCGCTTCTATGCGCACCAACGATCGCATGTCCTTGACCAAAGGCATCATTGAAGCTCTTATTCGCGACCTGTACCTGCGAAGAGATAAGCTCGGCATCATTACCTTCCGCCATACTGCTGCCGACTTGGTCCTCCCCCTGAGTAACAACCTGAGAAATGCGGTGGAAAGTATAGAAGAACTTCCGGTGGGGGGAAGAACTCCACTCGCCGCAGGGCTGGAGCTTGGAACTCGTTTGCTTGTCCAGGAAAAGCGAAAAAACCCTGAAACCTTGCCGGCAATTTTGATTTTCTCGGACGGGCGGCCCAATGTCAGCTGTTTCGGGGGAGATCCCCTGGAAGAGACGCTGTTTTATGCCAGTGAGGTAAAAAGGCAGGAAATTCAAGCTATTTTGGTCGACACTGAATTCGACCCCATGGCCGTCGGTTACGGTTATGAAATTGCCTCCAGCATGGCCGCCACTTATCTGACGATGGATCGTCTTTACAGCTAGGAGCTTGTCCGCCAACATGTAGCGCAGGGCTTTAGCCCTGCTTAGACTGGCTGCGCTACATGACGAGTGTATTCTGGACCAGCTCCCAGGCCAGTTCCAGCCCCGGTTTTAAGCCATGTCCTGGCGGACCCTCAACCAACGGAAATTATCTTTTATCTTTCGCGATAGCCAAGCTCGGCCAGAAATCGCTGGTTCTTGCGCCAGTTTTTTTGAACTTTAACGAATAATCCAAGATAGATGTGGCAGCCAAGCAATGCCTCGATATCCTTACGCGCCTGTTTGCCAATCTCTTTCAGCATCTGGCCCTGCTTGCCGATGAGGATCGCTTTTTGCGAATCTCGCTCCACATGAACGGTCGCTTCGATATCAATGCGGTTTCGCTCTAAATCTTCGGAAAATTTCTCAACAGTAACAGCAACCGCGTAGGGTACCTCCTGATGCGTCAGACGAAAGATCTTTTCCCTCACCAATTCGGCCGCTAAAAAGCGCTCTGGCTGATCGGTCAAATAGTCTTCCGGGTAATAATTGGGTCCTTCCGGCAGAAGGTGGACGATTTCCTTCAAAAGCTCATCAACTCCATGGCCAAGAAGCGCTGAAACGGGTACGACGGCCTCGAATTCCATGGGCTGTCTGTATTTTTGGATAATCGGAAGCAATTCCTGCTTGTTTCGAATCAGGTCAATTTTGTTGATAATCAATATCGCAGGCGTGCTGACTTTGCGGAGCTCCTCTATGATCATCTGGTTCGCACCGCCGCCGGCCTCCTGGGCTTCAATCAATAGACACGCCACATCAACCTCATTCAGAGCAGCCAAAGCAGTCTCTACCAAAGCCTGATTGAATCGATCACGGGCGGCGTGAATTCCCGGAGTGTCTACAAAAACAACCTGAAAGTGAGGCCCGGTTAGAATTCCAACAATACGATTGCGCGTAGTTTGCGGCCTGGGCGCAGTTATGGA
>JAVEVM010000713.1:0-2336 GCA_034005055.1 Desulforhabdus sp.
ACAGAGAACGATTTCAGCAGAGAGATTCAGAATCGCCCTCAAAAGATTTTCGAGCTGCTCCGTTTCGATGTTCGGGAGACCATAGGACGCTATTTGGCGACAATGATGGACCATTGACCGTACGATCAAAAAACCCGGTAGATTTTTCGTGCCGGTCGTTATAACAAAAAAGCTGGAGGCTTTGATTTGACCCCGGAGACTCACACACAACTGGCCGGCTTCATCTGGAGCATTTGCAACCTGCTTCGAGGCCCTTACAAGAGGAATGAATACCGAAAAGTCATCCTTCCGCTCACCGTGCTTCGGCGCTTTGACTGCCTGCTTGCACCCACCAGGGAAAAGGTCCTTGAAGAGTATGCGGTCATAAAAGCCAAGCCGGAAAATGTGGTCCGCAGCCTCCTTCAAAAGACCACGGGCCGCCCCTTCTACAATCTTTCGAAGCTCGACTTTTCCAGGCTGCTCGACGATCCCAACCAGCTCGCCCCCAACCTGAACAGCTACATCAACGGCTTCTCTTCGAACGTCCGCGCCATCATGGAAAAATTCGCCTTCGACCAGCAGATCGCCAAAATGGCCGAGAAGAACCTCCTTTTTGAGGTCGTCAAGGCCTTTGCCGGGATCGAGCTTTCCGAGGATCGCGTGGACAACGTACAGATGGGTTACGTCTTCGAAGAGCTCATCCGGGTCGGTGCGGAACAATCGAACGAGGAAGCCGGGGAGCATTTCACCCCACGTGAAGTCATCAAGCTCATGGTCAACCTGCTTCTCTCCCCGGAGCAGGATCTGCGCCGCAGCCACGTGGTGAAAACGATCTACGACCCCGCCTGCGGAACGGGCGGCATGCTTTCGGTTTCGGAAAACTACATCCGCACCCTCAATGTGGAAGCCAATCCACTCCTCTTCGGCCAGGACTGGAACGACGAAGCCTGGTCGGTCTGCAAGTCCGATATGCTCATCAAAGGCGAAGACGCCGACAATATCCGTCTCGGGGACATCTTCACCCAGGACGGCTTCGACCGCACCCCGGACGGGCAGAAGATCACCTTCGACTACATGCTCGCCAATCCCCCTTTTGGTGTGGAATGGAAGCAGCAGGCCCGCTCCATCCAGCAGGAGCACGAGCAGCTGGGCTACCAGGGGCGCTTCGGCGCCGGGCTGCCCCGCATCAACGACGGCTCCCTCCTTTTCCTTCAGCACATGCTTTCCAAAATGCGCGCGCCACAGGACGGCGGCAGCCGCATCGGTATCGTCTTCAACGGTTCGCCCCTCTTCACCGGCGATGCGGCCAGCGGTGAGAGCAACATCCGCCAGTGGATCATCGAAAACGACTGGCTGGAAGCCGTCGTCGCCCTGCCCGACCAGCTTTTCTACAATACCGGCATCTCCACCTACATCTGGGTGCTCACCAACCGGAAGGAGCCCCGGCGTCAGGGCAGGGTCCAGCTCATCGATGCGCGCCAGTTTTACGTGAAAATGAAAAAGAGCCTGGGCAACAAGCGCAACAAGATCGGGGACAGGGATGAAAACGAGCCCGACCAGATCGGAGACATCACGCGCATCTTCGGTAATTTCCAGCACGATGAAGCACGCACTCTCTCCATGAATGGAAAGGGAAACGAAAAGACCCTCACGGTCAGCAAAGTTTTCGATAACGCCGATTTCGGCTTCAGCAAAATCACCGTCGAACGCCCCCTCCGCCTCAATTTCCAGGCCAGTGCGGAGCGCCTCGAACGGCTCGAAGATGAAACGGTCTTCAAAAACCTCGCTACCAGTAATAAGAAAAGCGAAGCCGCCCGCCTGAAGGAAATCGAGTCGGGCAAGAACCGCCAGGAGGAAATCCGCGCGCTGTTGCGGGTTTTCGCCACGACCCATGGCGGGAAGATCTATAAGGACCGCAAGGATTTCCTCCTGGCCCTGCGCGAGATGGATCGGCAGCATGGCGTGCGCCTGAGCGCCTCGGAGCTCAAGGCTCTGCTGAATGCGCTGGGTGAGCGCGATGATACGGCTGAAATCTGTCGCGACCGCCACGGCAATCCCGAGCCGGACCCGGAGCTTCGCGACACCGAAAACGTACCGCTCAAGGAGAGCATCGAAGCCTACTTCCAGAGGGAGGTTCTCCCCCACGTACCCGATGCCTGGATCGACGGCAGCAAGACCAAAATCGGCTATGAGATCCCCCTCAACCGCCATTTCTACAGCTACGAACCCCCACGCCCACTGGAAGAAATCGAAGCGGACATCAAAGCCCTTGAACGTGAAATCGTGGAACTGCTCTCGGAGGTGACGGCGTGAGCATTTCCCGACAAAATATGATGACATCGATGAGGGTTTCTGTT
>JAVEVM010000713.1:2346-3146 GCA_034005055.1 Desulforhabdus sp.
CTCATTTCGGGGGCCGGCTGTGAAATACGCCAAGCCCCCTCTTAGTTTCGATGATCAGCTCGACCTCCTTCTATCGCGTGGGATGGAGATTCCCGATCGCACGCGTGCCGCACGATACCTCGCTCATATCAATTATTACCGCCTGCGCGCCTACTGGCTCCCTTTCGAGGTTCCCACCGGCAGTTCCGATCACTGCTTTAGAACGGGGACTTCATTTGACGACGCCCTGACCCTGTATATCTTCGATCGCAAATTTCGCCTACTGGTGCTCGAAGCCATCGAACGCGTCGAGGTTTCCTTCCGGACCCAATTTGCCTATGTCCTTTCCTTGAAGTATGGCAGTCACGCCTACCTGGACCACAGCCTTTTCAGGAACGCCAGTTTCCACGGACAGTTGATCCAAAGTCTCAAAGAAGAAATAGACCGAAGCCGTGAAACCTTCATAGAGCATTATCGGGGAAAGTATGACGATCCCGTTCTTCCTCCCATCTGGGCGGTCTGTGAGGTGATGTCTTTCGGGCAACTTTCCAAGTGGTTCAATAATCTCAAACACCGGCAAGACCGGCAGGCAATATCAAAAGCGTATGCCATCGACGAAACGGTTCTCAGTTCCTTCATGCATCACCTGACACACATCCGCAATATCACGGCCCATCATTCCAGGCTCTGGAATCGCAGGCTCACGGTCACGATGAGCATTCCCAGGCATCCCAAAGAGCTCCAATCGATGTTCAACCCGGCAGCCGACCGTTACATCTTCAATACTCTCGTCATGCTTGGATATCTTCTGCTGCTCATCA
>JAVEVM010000714.1:0-3141 GCA_034005055.1 Desulforhabdus sp.
AAGCGGCGACCAATTGATTTGCCGATGACAGAGATCGCGCATAACGCATTTTTCCGACATTGAGCTCAGTATGAAACAGCCAGGAGTTAGGGGCTGCGAAGCGAGCAAAAGGGGAAAATCACCGCTTCGGAGCTCCTCGGATAGACACGAGGTAATCGATGGACATTGAAGATATTTACGCTCTTCTGCCCGACTTCCAGTGCATTCCGGGTTGCACCGAGTGCTGCCGCAACTTCGGTGTGCCCAGCAGAACACCCGTTGAGGACGAACGCCTCAGGCAATTCCTACAGTCTCGCGGCCTCCAACCGCAGCCGGCCAAAGGAGCCACCTGTCCTTATGTCTCCGAGACCGGCTGCACCATATATCCGGTGCGGCCATTCACATGCCGCCTATACGGGACTTCTCCCAACTATCTATGCAGACTCGGCGCAAGGCCGGTGAATCTGCTCCATGCCGACGAAGAAGCGGACATATTTCATCTCTATCAAAAGAACTTCTTCTAATGGAGCCGGCAACCGGTGATTAGCTGGAATTAAGGCCGGTGAGATGATCGCTGCTCACTATGTAATTACGCTGCTCGCCCGCTTTGCCTACAGCGAGCAGTGGGCCGCCGCATTGTGAACAGAAGGTGTTGTCCACCAGCCTTTTGTCTCCTTCGATGAAGCTCCCCAGTACCAGAGAGCTCGTTTGCAGATAGAGAGATATTCCACACTCGAGACACATGCACTCAATTTCCATGCTCATACCACCACCCCGGGTAAAATTCTTCATCCAGTCAAAAGATTTCAACCTCGGCCATTATAGCTCATTGCAGGCAGCAAACCGTATTGGCTGGCGCTCCCGCCATATGATCCCTTGACTTCACTTCACTGGAGTGATTTCATTTCCCATAAGTAAAACGACATGAGCAATCTACGAAAATTTATTCTTTTGAGCAAGTAGCATGCGCACCGTCAGGGTCAAAGCCGCGCGGTGCCTGCATACGAAGCGGTGCAGAGGATGCAAAGAGCCCTTATCGTTATCGGCATCGCTATTTTAGTTGCCGGCCTGCTATGGCCATGGCTGGGCAAGCTCCCTTTGGGACGTCTGCCCGGCGACATCATCGTGAACAGGCCCAATCTGAAAGTCTATATCCCGATAACCAGCATGGTTGTAATAAGCGTTGCCCTGTCGCTGGTTGTCTGGCTTCTTCGCATATTTCGCAAATAGGTCGCCATGCTCATAGCCGCCAGTCAACCTTATTTTTGTCCGTTTCCCGGTTTTTTCTACAAAATCAACCAGTGCGATGTTTTTGTTATTCTTGACCGGGTGCAGTTTCCCCGCGGAACCACCTGGCTGAGCAGAAACCGGTTCAAGAATGATCGGGGGACCCTCTGGATCACAGTGCCGGTATGGAAAAAGGGTCTGGGACTGCAAAAGATAGATGAGGTCAAAATCTGCCATGAGGGCCGCTGGCGAAGAAAACATCTGGAAAGTCTACGCACTGCATACGCCCATGCACCTTATTTCGAAGATCATTTGGAACTGGTGCTGGAAACCTTTTCAGCAAAGTACGAAAAAATGTTGGACATGAACATGCAGGTTATTAAATACATTGCAGCGTTTCTCAACATAAGAAGCAAAATCTTGCTGCTCTCCGACCTTGGGCTTGAATCCACAGGCAGCCGCCTGCTGGTGGACATATGCCGGATATTGGGAGGCGGACGATTCCTGGCCCAGAGCGCAGCGGCGAAGTACCTCGAGGAAGGACTGTTCGAGGAGGCCGACATAAAGGTGGAATATCTCAGGTACCCCACTTTAGTCTATCCTCAGCTCTGGGGAGATTTCATCCCCAACCTCTCTGCCCTTGATCTTATTTTTAACTGTGGCCCGAAGGCCCGCAATATTCTGCTGGGCCGATCCTGACGATCTATTTCGTGCTTGAATTCCGTCATGCCGACTCTTTTCTTTCTTTAAGTGTTTGGGGCTTGGCATCGCATCATGTGGTACCTTCCTTATAATTGCTCTGTTGATTTGATTCTGTTACACTTCCTACCCGTTGCAATCATTCGGCTTCGGATCGCTGGCGCAGATATTGAAAAAGCAGAAAGGGAGCACGTGCCCGGTAAAGCAGAGTCCAATTCACTGGCGGGTATCCATCTATTGGTAGGGTTTCGGGGGCTTGGCATTGCAGAAGAGCTGAAGTCGATCATAAAAGATTTTCGTATCGGCGGTATTGTTCTTTTCAAACGCAACATCGAATCTTGTGAACAGTTACTGAATCTTTTGCAGGAGGCGCAAGCATACGCACGCGCAATCCTGGGCCGTCCTTTGTGGGTTGCCATCGACCAGGAAGGCGGGCCGGTGCAAAGGCTCATCCCCCCTTTTACTCGGCTCCCTTCAGCCCACGATTTGGCTGCTCAAGGCACTCAGGCATTGATCCAATGGTGCACTATGGCTGCGCTGGATTTGCGCCGGTGCGGTATTCAAATCAACTTCGCACCGGTCCTGGACGTGCTGCCCGAAGGAGAATCTCATTTCATGAGGGAGCGCTCCCTCGGATCTGATCCTCTTCGGGTTGCCGAGCTCGGAGCATTATGGATAGATATTCTTCAACGAAACGGAATTTCTGCGACGGCCAAGCACTACCCGGGACTCGGTCTGGCCCCATCCGATCCGCACCATTTCGCACCGGTCATTGATTGGGCAAACCAAAACGCCATGGAAAGAGCGTTGCTGCCTTTTCGCGAAGCGATCAAGGCGGGTGTCCATGGAATTATGACATCCCACGCCTGCTATCCTTTGCTGGATACTGAATGGCCGGCTACCCTGTCGCCCAGCATTAACCGGGAGTGGCTGCGCAACCGGCTCCATTTTGACGGAGTGCTGTTCAGTGATGATCTGGACATGGCGGCTGTTTCGGGCAACTACGCGTGGCAGGAGATCGTCAGGCAGGGGATTCATTCCACACTGGATTTCTTTCTGCTGTGCCAGGTCCCTGAGAATATCGAGCACCTCTACGAAGCGCTTCGCAATACGTTAGATACGGATAGCTCCCTCTCCGACCTGCATCAACAATCTTTGCGCCGAATTGAAAAGCTTTTTCGGCAGCATGATGTTAACCTGCAGCTCGAATAATAATGTAGATCGGAAGAGCGTCGT
>JAVEVM010000715.1:0-3137 GCA_034005055.1 Desulforhabdus sp.
AGGAAGCCGAAATGGCACTCACTATCGCTAGCGCGACCTTTGTTTTAACGTATTTTTTAGTGTTTATCACGGTTACTCTCCTGGGTTTATTGGTTAACTTCTTCAACTATTTTTTCGCTTTAAGTAAAACATTATTACCAACGACACACTTCTGGAATGGCTGGATGATTGATGGCCGGGTATTTCTTGTGAATTGGCTGTACGACTTCTTCAGCGAATTTTTGTATCTGATCCGCGGCTTCACTCATGCTGGGCCCTGTCACCATTCGAAAGCGTACAGTGAAATAATCAACCCCGAATTCTTCGTGGTAACGCTCCAGCTTTTCTCTGCACTGCTCAGGCGTCCCCATGATTGCATGCTCAGCCACACGCTCTGGAGTAATGTCTGAGAGCGACTTGAATTGGGGATGATTCACGAATATCCCTTTCTCGAAATAGAACTTAAGATCATCTGCATAGTGGGTACCAAACACTCTTGCCGCCTCCTCAAAACTGTCAGCTACCCATGCATCCCGCATAAGCACAATGAAAGGTTTCTTTCCTCTTTCAATAGCAGCATCCCTGTAGGCACCGGTGTGTTTATCCCAAACTTCCTTGTCGAGTGGATAGGGATCGCACGTCCAGCACTCTGAAATTTCAGCACTGCGCTTGATTGCTTCCGGATTTGCGTTGCCACCGCCCCAAAGAGGCCAGCCACCTTTTTGATAAGGACCTGGGGTCAGCAATCCGTCCTCGACTGTGTAGTGCTTGCCATGAAAGCTGAATCGCTCTCCTTTGAATGCCTCATTCCATATCGCAATGGATTCCTTGAATCGCCCCAAGAGCTTTTCCTGAGGCACCCCGAACTGCTGCCAATAGGCAGGATGATAGCCCCTCGACACTGTGGTAAATAACCTTCCTTTTGATAGGTTGTCTATCACCGCGAATTGTTCCGCAGAATGCATTGGGTGATACAAGGTCGAAACAAATGTGTAGGTTCCCAGGGCAACTTTTTCAGTTTCCCGGGCGAGAATCGTCATGATTTGCTCGGGGCCAGGAAAGTAACACTCTGTTCTACCATGACGATGAGGAATCTCAATGGAGTGAAATCCATATTTTTCAGCAAGAATTCCCTCATTGATCATCATGTCCATGGTCTTTACGACGTCGTCACTCTGAGGTACAGGCTGGTCGTAGCCCCCTTTGTGCAAATCGATCAAATAGCCAATTCTCATTTACTTATCCTCCTGGTCATTCACTTAGGCAGTCAGCACAATATCTGCAAATATCTCATCTGAACTTCGCACCACTTCAGTTTTCACAAGAACGAGGCATGATGGGCAGGCAAATCGCCGAAACTCCATTTTTTCATCCAGAAATACCTCAGGAGAAATATTTGTTGGGATGCTGTTTATCGGCGATGCATTCATTAACAAATGCATCTTGTAATTTTCATTCGTTCTGCAGTGAACTTTACCGCACGAAGCACAGGCAAAAACACTTTTTCCGCCCAGCGTGGCGACTCCGAGATATTCTCCAACGGAGCGCAAAGTATCAGCTTCCAAATTTACACTGTCATTCGCCGGATTGGTGGAATCTGGCATCCGCCATTTGCTTCTATCGTTGGTTATTATCTTCCGATGATTATTTGTCTCTGCAATATCGACATTTCCGCCATCGTCAAGCACAACGCCATAGATTATCCGGCCGACATTCTCTGACACATATCCCAGGCGAATATCCATCGCCACACTTTCAGGATCACGGCGAATAGGGTCTCCGTATCCTCCGCCTCCAACAACGCGAAGCTCGAGAACGTCGCCGCTATTCAGCGGAGTTCCATTTGATTTTGATCTAAGCCTGAAGGTTTCAGAGGCCTGAAGATCATCAATTGTTTTTGGCAACAGTTTATTGCCCATCATGGCTTCAAGGTCTGTACCTTTTGCAATCGCATAATGTGATGCGGGAGAGGGATAGCCGCCGTCCAATCCCGGGCCACCGTGAGTAGTTACCGCCTGTCCACTGGTAATGGTGATGACCTGCATGTTTTTTGCTCTATATGGCGTAATGGCGCTTCTTACGCCGACACCACCACGGTACATACCGGCACCAGCACTATCGCAGTCCTCTCTTCTGTAGAGATAGACGATTGGATACCACTGCTCGACCATCTCAACATTAAGAAGCATCGACAAGGGACTCCAAACGGGGCCGCTTGTGTTGATACCATCCTTATAGGATCGCGCGCCACTTCCGCCGCCGAAGGCATCCAGCAGCCCTTGTCCGAAGTATTCACCGCGGTCATTCTCGCCAGTGAGGACTGGCAGCAGGAACTCAGTGCTGCCCGCCAACATGTCCTTTTTCAACTCGGGATCTGTCGCAAGCATCCTGGAAATAAGAACCTGTGCAGCATTGGCAAGTGCATTGGTCTGCATGATTCCGCCACTTACTGCGGCAGGATAGTCAACACAGGTCAGCAATCCGGGCTGAGGAGCATAATCAATTTGCCGCTCACCACCACCAATGGCAAAGAGCCTGTCATATAGCATGGTGACGGAAAATATCCCCATGATGACCCCAGCCCAGGAGGTATAAGGCAATCCGTTGGTGCCCTCTGTCTGCAGATCGGTACCTTCGTTATCGATAAATAGCCGATCGCCTTTTTTGGTGATGTTCAATTGTGTTTTTTGGGTACTCCTCAACCCCGGCATGGGCTCGTCCAGATACCTGACTTCTGTCCATTTTCCATCCGGCACGCGATTCAGTTTTTCTTGAAACTCTTTCTGGGCCTGATCAAGAACTTTTTTCATGACCGACTTGACGATTTTTGCACCGTATTGATCGCAAAGCTTTTTGATTTCTTCCTTGGCAAAATTGACTCCGGCCACCTGGCCTCTCAGATCGAGCGCAACCAGATCAGGGACCCTGGACTGCCTGAGGTAGACGGCTTCCAGGTCTTTTCTCATCACGCCCTTTTCCACCAGCTTGAATGGCGGGAGAACTACGGGATCGCTGTAGACATCTGGTGCATTCTGCGGCCATCCTCCCGGGACAATGCCGCCCAGATCATACTGATGGCCCGCATTTGCCACCCAGGCAAAAAGCTCACCATCCACAAAGATCGGGCATGCAATCAACACATCCATCTGGTGGCAGGC
>JAVEVM010000716.1:0-3136 GCA_034005055.1 Desulforhabdus sp.
CCGCCGGATCTTTTGCGCTGCCCGCAGAAACAACTGTATTCATAACCAGCCACAGAGCCAACATAGGCACATAAAATTTCCATCTTTTGTTATTGCTGCTTCTCACCTCTCCCCTTTCTATGCGACTGCTTATTACGGTCGATATCCGTCATTTCCTTGTCCGACGTCGATTTTACGCTGCCGTTGCTTTCAAATCAAGACGCTGCTGCGCATGTTGACCGATGGCTGCACAGCCGACTGAGCCTTAAATCCTTTTCATCATAAATGCTTTCTGTTATTTATCTTGTCCATCCGGAGACATTGAAGAACAGAGCCCCACAGCCGATGGCGAACCACTTTTGCCGGACAAGGAGAAGGAAAGTTGATCGTTGTTGTGACCCGGAAACGATTCTGGTTTGCCGCATTCATCGGATTCCTCATTCTCTATTACACAATCAGGCAAGCTGATTTAAAGAAGCTGGTGGAGGACTTTCGCGATATTGACCTGCTGTGGGGGCTAATGGTTTTGATCACCAGTGCATTGAGTTATGGCTGCATCGCCGCGGTACTCCACCGGCTCCTGTACAATGTCGGCCGGGTACTCCCTTTCAGAGTGACTTTCCAGATCGCACTGCTTTCCTGCACCATGAATTACCTGATGGCGTTGGGCGGTCTAAGTGGGGTTGCAGCCAAAGTCTACCTCCTGTCGAGGGAAAAAATCCCGCCCAGCAACACATTGTCCATCTCCATAGTGCACGGGTTTCTCACCAACACCGTTGCCGTAGTCTTCATCTACTTGGGATTCTTCTTTCTTTACAGCGATTACAAGATGAATACGCGGCAGATGGAGTTTGGCATCTTCATTTTGCTGGTCGCTTTTGTTCTCACCTGGCTGACCATTCAGATACTGGTCCATGAGGCTTTTCGCAAGAAGCTCTGGCGGTGGTTTATGAAGGCCTCGGAAGCGTTGTCAAAGCGAATTCGAACACCCCGATGGATTCAACACGAGAGGGCGGAAGGATTTTTTGAGAATTTTAACGACAGTATGAATCTACTGGTAAAGAATACCAGAATGCTGATCGCTCCAGCGAGCTACGCTTTCCTGGACTGGCTGCTCATGTTCTTGTGTCTCAAATGCTCTTTCCTGGCTGCTCATTACCCCATTGACAATCGCTCTCTACTGGTTGGCTTCTCTGTAGGGATCTTCGCCAGTCTTTTTTCGCTGACCCCCGCCTCCATCGGGCTGATGGAGGGCTCCATGGCAGGCTCGTTCTACCTGATGGGGCTGGATTACGATCGAGCACTGCTGGCAACTTTGATCTACCGCGTCGCCTATTACTTGCTGCCGATCTTTTTGAGCTTGTTTTACTATAAACGATTTTTCCCCGATCAGCGGGATCAGTCTGTCTGAACCCTGACTGGCAAACCGGCTTGCGGCGAAAAAGCTCTATAACCAACGCACCCCTTCATCCTGCTGCTCAAATACCGGTGGAGCATGCTATACGACCTGCGCCAGCTCCCACTTTCAGGTTTATGCGACCAGCTTGCTCGCCACCATACTCAAAGGCCACAACAAAATAGGCTGCCAGAAAGTATCCACCAGAAGGAAATCCCCTTGCTGGAACATTTCCTCTAGAGTCAGCTCTGGATTATTCTGCCATTTCAGCAGAGGTGATTCAGCCGAACCGACTGCCAGAAGCAATGGAGCAGACGTGCTGGCAGGCAGTATCTTTCCCCGCCAGGTAAACTCATAAGCCTCTTCGACAGGCTCGCCGCCGGGAAAAGCAACATAGCAGAAATGGAATCGACTCCACGGCATCACCGGTCGCACCAGAATAGTCCTGCCGTCAGGCCACGATTCAAACCGCGCGAAAGGGATCGGCAACAGCAGCAGACCGACGATAATGATTGTCACCCAGCGATCCCACGCTCTGGCTTTCTTTTGATAAAGCATATCTTTCATCAGATTTCCGAAAGTTCATTCTTAATGAATTGGCTCATTCTGCATCCGATCGCAGTCGATTTACCCTGCAACCGCAAAGCACTCCAAGGCCGATTATCGATGATAGCAAATGCAGGCACAATCAGACAACAAGAACAGCTCAAGAGCTTACGGCAACTGGCGAGTCCATGTTGACGAAGAACGCCTCACAAGCTATGAAAGGGTCAAAACTTAATCTGCCAATATTTGGAGGAAAAGATATGGGCGAAAACCTGAACCGCGCCGCCGATCCTGTCGTATGGCTGCAAAACGAAATCGCAGAATTCACCTCTCGTTGGCGTCAGCAGGAGGGAACAGAAGATTATTGGCTGAATCCCTTGGCTGCGGTGCTGTCGGCAAAAGACCCGATGCTTGCCGAGCTCAGGCGCGTGGTGGACCCGGAACATGCCATGCCGCATGAAATTTTGGAGAGAGCGTGGTCGGTCATCGTTTTCTTTTTACCCTTTCAGCGCTGGCTGGGAGAGCAAAATGACCGTCATGGACTTTTTGCGGCCCGCAGTTGGGCCGAAGCATACACCACGACCAATCGACTCATCGTGGCCATCAACCAACACCTCAAAGAATGTCTGACCGAAAACGGGCATCAAGCGGCGACGACTCCACCGACTCACAACTTCGATGAGCAAAAGCTGGTCAGTCGCTGGTCCCACAAGCACCTTGCCTATATTGCAGGACTCGGCACATTCGGCCACAATCACTTGCTCATAACCGCCGCCGGATGCTGTGGCCGCCTGGGCAGCCTGGTTACCTCCATGCCCCTTCCGGCAGCGCAACGGCCAAACAGGGAATGGTGCCTGCTAAAAGCCGGATATCACTGCCATGCATGTGTCGGCAAATGCGTGTACGGTGCTCTGCAAAAGGCTCACTTCGATCGCCAGATCTGCTATCGGCAGTGCCTCGCCAACAACGCCCACTATGCCGAACTGTCCCTGGTCGATGTGTGCGGCAAATGTGCCTGTGAGCTTCCCTGCAGTCATCAAATACCGAAAATTCCAGCGACGCAGCAGCGGTAAGGAAATTCCCCTGCTGCGATTAGTCCGCGGACCTCGGCCATCGCGACGCTTAAAGATCCATCTTGTGCACACCAATCTCCAGCCGAGCAAAAGCATCGCGCAGGTGATCGAGCCATATTTCGACGATTTCCGGATATTCTGC
>JAVEVM010000717.1:0-3133 GCA_034005055.1 Desulforhabdus sp.
ACATTTTCTATCGGGACATCCGCACCTATGGCTTTCGCGAAGATCTATATAAGAGGGCGCGCGAGCTGGGAGTCCTTTTCATCCGCTACTCGCTCGACGGAAAGCCGGTGGTGGAGCAGACCTCGGGAGGGAAGCTCGTTATCTCCGCAGTAGATCATGTCCTGAGGATGCCCATTCGGTTCACCGTGGATTACCTGGTTCTGGCCACCGCCATCATCCCTAAAGGGCAGAAGCATCTGGCAAAGCTCTTCAAGGTCTCCGTGAACGACGACCAGTTCTTTTTAGAAGCCCATATGAAGCTTCGACCGGTGGACTTCGCCACCGACGGCGTTTTTCTCTGCGGACTGGCTCATTATCCAAAGCCGATCGATGAATCCATTGCCCAGGCCCAGGCTGCGGCGGCAAGGGCCGCATTAGTGCTCTCGCAACCGTACATCGAGTCCGAACCGGTTGTTTCTGTGGTCAATCCCGATCTATGCACCGGTTGCGGTCTTTGTGAAAAATCCTGTCCGTTTGGAGCTATCCGTCGCTACGAAGTGCCGGGCCGAGGCTATGTTGCCGAGACGATCTCGGCTTCCTGTAAAGGGTGCGGCGTGTGCGCCGCTTCTTGCCCGCAGAAAGCAATCGACATCGTGCATTTCAGAAATGAACAGATTGTCGCGACCATCCGAGCAGGGGGAGAGCGGCATACTGCCTAGAAGGAGCAAAACACATGAACAATGAAGCTTTCGAACCCAAGATGCTCGCATTTCTTTGTAACTGGTGCTCTTACGCCGGGGCGGACCTGGCCGGTGTGTCCCGGTTTCAATATCCGCCTAGTATCAGGGTTATCAGGACCCTATGTTCCGGGCGCGTCGACCCTTTGCACATTATTGAGGGTTTGCGGAGCGGCTTTGACAGCGTGCTGGTTTTTGGCTGACACCTTGGAGAATGCCATTACCTGGAAGGTAATCACTATGCCGCAAAGCGAGTCGAAGTTGTGCAACAGCTCTTCGAATTGTCCGGGATAGGCCGGGACAGAGTTGCCATTCGTTGGGTCAGTGCCGCAGAGGGTCAGCTCTTCGCCGATACCGTGACAGAGCTGACAAAACTGATCCAAGAGATTGGCCCCTTCAATGCCGATCGATTTCAGATGGGCCTTGCCGCCATTGAAAAGGCTCTCAATTCTCCACGACTCCGGTGGCTTATGGGTATCGACAGGCAGCTCACCACCAAAGAAATCGTCTACCACGAAAAGATTGACGAGCAGGACTACCAGCAACTGCTCTCCACTGCTGTAGAGATGGAGTATCAGCGGGCGCTTATTCTGGAGGCATTGAAGGAGCATCCGAGCTCGGTTCGGGAGATCGCTCTGCGAACGGGGCTGCCGATTTACACGGTATCCGTACGCCTTGGAGATCTGGAGAAAACCGGTCAAGCGGACCTTTACAGCTATGAAGGAACCACGCCAAGGTTTGCCTGCACCGGGTAGCGGCAGGAGGAAGCATTCATTGACTTAGTCTTTGTCGGCTGGAGCTAGGGGCTTGAGCCAACGTACCGCGTGTAATTCAAAGCACGAGAATCGCGCTAATTCGTTAGGAGCCAGTCGTATTCGAGTTGAGAAGGAAGGGCTCGTCCTGAGCCTGTTGAAGGAGATGCGTTATGACCCAGTTGGAGAATACTGTGAAAATTGGCTCGGTTATGGTCGTGGGAGCAGGTATCGCCGGGATGCAGGCCGCTTTGGACCTGGCCGATTCAGGCTATTATGTGCATCTGGTTGATCGGTCCCCCTGCATTGGGGGGTTGATGGCTCAGCTAGACAAGACATTTCCAACCAACGACTGCGCCATGTGAATTATCTCGCCCAAACTGGTCGAGGTCGGCCGGCACCTAAATATCAATATAGTCACCAATACTGAACTGGAAACGGTTGAAGGCGAAGCAGGCAATTTCAGAGCCAACCTTATCAACTATCCACGTTACATAGACGCGGACAAATGCACCGGCTGCGGCCAGTGTGCCGAAGTCTGCCCGGTTGTGGCTGTGAATGAATTCAACTGTGGACTGGATTGCAGATCCGCGACGTGCATAAAATACGCTCAGGCAGTGCCTCTGGTTTACACCATTGACCGCAAATCCTGCATCGGCTGCGGAGTCTGCGAAACGGTTTGCCTGGCCAAGGCGATTCGCTACGATGATGAGCCCAAGCGGATGCAGTTGGACGTTGGGGCAATCATCCTCGCCACCGGCGATGAAGTTTTCGATCCCACAAAGTTCGATACCTACCACTATGCGACTCTTCCCAATGTGGTGACGAGTCTTGAATTCGAGCGAATTCTCAGCGCATCCGGACCATACCGGGGAAGGCTGATGCGCCCCTATGACCGTGAGGAGCCTGCCAAAATAGCCTGGCTGCAATGTATAGGATCAAGAGACATCAACCAGGCTGACAATCCTTACTGCTCTTCGGTGTGCTGCATGTATGCCATTAAGGAAGCGGTCATTGCCATGGAGCATGCCCATGAGCAACTGGATGCTGCTGTTTTCTATATGGATATACGCTCCTATGGCAAGGATTTCGAACGGTACTACGAACGAGCCAAAGAACATGGAATTCGTTTTATCCGCTCCAGAGTTCATTCGGTTTTGCCGGCCGGCGACGGCGACCTGGAAATCCGGTATGTGAATGAAAAGGGCGAGGTCAATTGCGAAGTTTTCAACATGGTCGTTTTGTCTGTCGGGTTTCAAGTGAGCCGGGAAACGATGGAGCTTGCAAAACGTCTCGGAGTGGAACTGAATGCTCATCATTTTGTGAAAACAGAAAGCTTCACGCCGGTGGCGACCTCCAGACCCGGTGTCTATGTTTGCGGATCTATTCAGGGTCCCAAAGACATACCCCAGTCGGTCATGGAAGCCTCCGCCGCTGCGGCCGCCAGCGGGGTGCTGTTGAGTGATAGCAGATGGATGGAGACCAAGAAAAAGAAGCTCCCGGTTGAACACAATGTGAAAGGGGAGCGGCCTCGTGTGGGAGTCGTCGTCTGTCACTGCGGGATAAACATCGGCGGCGTTGTGAATGTGCCGGAAGTCCGCGACTACGCGAGAAGCCTTCCCTATGTCGTCTATGTAGAGGACAACCTCTACACCTGCTCCCAAG
>JAVEVM010000718.1:0-3133 GCA_034005055.1 Desulforhabdus sp.
ATATCTCGTCCAAGAAGAACTCAGCGTGAAATGTAGTATTAAAAGGCGTTGGCATTAATACTAGTGTTTCCCTGATTGCTTTATCGAACTTTCCAATAATCGCTTCATTTCTAACCATCTCGCTTCCAACGACGCCGCCCTGGCTATATTGAAGGCAGCTGTTGAAATACTTAGCAACAGAAAGAAACTTCAGGTCTCCGCGCACAACAAGTCCGTCAACATGAAAAATGGGAGCGTCTATCCATTCTTGAGCGAAGCTATCGTGCGGTAGATACTCGTACTCTCCCAAAAAGTCCTCTCTTGACATGAGGCGTACAGATTTTGAGTCCGTCCCGTCGATGGGTTTAACAACGACATTCACGAGGTCGGCACAGAAGGTCTCCGCTTCCTGACGCGTAGCGGTGCCAATCTTCAAATAGCGCGGCACCCGAAACGTCGAGGCGCCTCTTAGGAAATCGAGCATTGCGAGTTTATTGCGAAAACTTCTCGCGCTCGCTACAGTCTGCCCAGGAACTCCTAGTGCCTCACGTAGGTGGGCAGCTGGCTCAATGTGCATCTCACTGTCGGCTACTACGCATTTGATATCTTGATCGATGAGTCGCGGAAACACGTGTTCTCGGTAATACTCCCATGTATGCTCGTCAACCGGAATACAACTCCAGCCATGTTGCAAATACTCATCCGATATGTCTTTACTACAAACTAGTATGGTCCTATCTTTGAGTTCCGGGATAAACGTGTCCAGAGGCCGTACAGAGTTCGGCCAACCATTTATAAATACAACGTCTTTCTTCATATACATACCTTCCTATAAGGGCGCTGTTTCGATAACGATAGTATTTTCAATCCTATCGGTAGCGAGCAGTGCGTCTTCACGTGTTTTACCCGTAGCGACGATATAGCCGACGTCTCCGCATCCATATCGTGGCTTCTCAACAAGAGCGCCCGCGCATAATCCTTCAGGTCGCCACCACTTGAAATCATAGAAACCACCTAGCGCTGCTGCCTCGGCTAAGCCTCGGATTGAAACAACACGACCCGGATTTGGGAATATGGAGCGATTTACCATTCCTCTATTGAATGTTGATCTCAGAAGCGAAACATCTACTTCGTCGCCCAACGCTTGTTGGATCGCTGCACGCAAAATGCATGTTCCATTTCCAAGGGGAATCATTTCCGTTCCAAAGCGAGGGCCACCCAGCCTGGCGGCAATTTCCAAGACGAATACTTCGTTAGGCTGACTGATAATAAGGTCAGCCTTCACTGGACCGCATTGGATGCCTAAGGCTTTGGCAGCACATTCTGTGACGCTGTAGCAACGCTGAATCACACTCTCCGAAAGAACGGACGGCATAACGTCACCTATTTCAACGAAAAAAGGCCGATACTTCTGGTAGTCGAAAATGCGGTCCGTCAGTCCTGTGGGATGTAGATGCCCTTCAATCATTAAGCCTTCGGTACTGTGTTCGGTGCCCACTATTAGCTGATTTACGATGACTTTTGCTTCAAGAGAGAAGGAAATACAATGGCTATAGGCAGCTTCGAGTTGGCGGCGGTCTTCGCAGATAACCACCCCCTTTGACGACGACTGGTCGATCGGTTTCAGGACTATCGGGTAGCCTATCGTCTCAGCCTTTATGCACAGGTCGCGGAGATCCTCACAAAGCGCGAAGGCGGGGGCAGAAATGTTGTGCTCTGAAAATAGTTCAGAGCGAACATCTTTGTAGGTGGCGCGTTTCGCCACTTCAACCGGTATTCCCGGTAAATTGAACTCCGCTGCAATGGTAGATACGGAGATCGCACAATCCCAGCACAAGCTCATTACGCCGTCAAAATGAAATCCAGAATCCCAGATTTTTCTTGCGGCTAGGAGTGCTTCTTGCGGATTCTTAGATTTTGCGACCGCGACATAGTCCGCTTGATCAACACCTCGGTCCCCGGGAAACTCCGTTATTAGTGCAACCCTGTAACCCCAACTGCGAACGACAGGAATAATTTCACCGCTCATGCCGTTACCGCAAAATAGGATGGTCTTCATTGGTATTTCCTGCCAACGTTAAAGGACTCTTCAATCGCCTCTTCAATAATTTCCAATCCTATTCGTAAGTCATTTTCGTCAATGCACAGAGGTGGGCAAAGCTTTATGGTGCTTCCCCACGGCCCAACGGGATTGAAAAGTAAGGCTCCCTTCGCAACGGCGTTCTCCACAATTAGTTGAGCGACCGATGCGCTTTCTTGGCGTAACATGATTGCGCCGACTGCTCCAGCCGCCCCCATGTAATGAATTGCATTACGCCATGGCTTTGTCTTCTGCGATTCAAAGAAAGCAGACAACACAAGTTCTATTTCCTTCGCCTTTGAGATATAGCCCTCATCAAGTAAGGCATTTAAGGCTGCCAGCGCGGCAGCGCAGGAAAGTGGATTACCGCTATGCGTTGTGCTCATGGCACCGGGTTTAAAGAGATCCAATACATCGGCGCGTCCAATAGCTGCCGATATCGGTAATGAGCAGCTCAATCCCTTCCCACATGCAATGAGGTCGGGGGTAACGCCATAATGCTCATGGCCCCAAAGCCGGCCAGTCCGTCCAAATCCCGACTGAACCTCGTCGAAAATGAGCACGACATCGTTTTCGTCACACCAGCAACGAAGTTTCTGGACGTACTGTGTCGGCGCTAACTTAACTATTCCGCCTTGATAAGGCTCAAGTATGACTGCCGAGATGTCCTTCGCTTCAATCCCGGACCTCTCAATTACATCCAGGAAGACATCGAACGTAGGCGGTGTGCCGAACAATCCATCTGGATATGGGGCCAACAGATAGGGGGATCTGTCTACCGGAATCCATTCCTTTTGGCTGTCTATTCCGCCAGCCAATTGCGCGCCCATTGTTCGTCCGTGAAAACCGTTGTGAAAACCAACGACATGCTTTTTTCTCGGCCCAAATCGATTTAAAGAATACGTCAGTGCTGACTTCAGGCAGCATTCAACTGCTTCAGATCCTGTACAAAACAGGGCTACCTTATCGAGACCTGGCGGAGCTACCTCGATAAGCCGATCAGCGAGCTCCAAACGAGGCTGGTTGGCAAAGATATAGGAAGTTAAAAGGCCTCGGCTGACCTGGTGCTGGATG
>JAVEVM010000719.1:0-3130 GCA_034005055.1 Desulforhabdus sp.
CAAAGCTAGCTTTTTGCAGCGGAGCCAACAAAATGGCCTCATATTCTGAGCTCTTCAAACGAATGATCGTTTGGGCTTCTTTCAAAGCCTGCTCTTTGTCGCTCGCGAATTCCACTTCACAGAATAACGCTGCCAATGAATCGGCTGGCTCAGCTGCAGAGCTGAAGCCAAATGCAATCATGGCAGGTACGCAGACCAGGTCCTCTTTGGTCAGACCGACCGTCCACCCGTAGATGCGAGTCATTGTGACTGCCTGACAAATAGTGACTCTCTTGCCAAGAACAACTGAAGGCATGCGAGTTTTTTCGGGGAGCTCGTTTTTGCGTTTGAGAAATTTAACCGCAACCGGGAAGGTCTTCAGGCGGAGGTCATTACTTACGATTTCGGCCGTTTCTTTATAATTAACTTCATTCATGCTGTTCTCCTCATTGAAGTTTAAAAAGGATGCATTAAACGGTATAGTACGAGTGGCGGCAGATTTTGGGCATGTCCCATTGTGCTTGGAACAATGATTTGGCCGGCATGTTGATTGATTGAGCTTTCGTAACAAGAATGATCCTAATCATAAGGAGAACCGAGAATGACGAATGTTATGCCCGAAGGTGAAGCCATACGTAGAGCAGTAAGATGGATCTCCGCCGAGCTGGAGGAAGATCCCAAAAGGTCACTGCAAAGACTTGTAAATGATGCCGTCCAGCGGTTTGACCTTTCGCCGAAGGAAGCCGAATTCCTGATTGAATTCTATCGCCAAAGCAAAATGAGAGAGAATGTGGACTCGTAACAGAGTAAAAGCTAATCTTATTCTTCAATAATGATGGCTTCGTTGGGACACTTTTTGGCCACTTCACGGCACTTTTGCTGGAGCCCGGGAGGGATTTGTTTGAGGATAACTTCCGCTTTCTTGCTGCCTTCTTGAAATCGAAACACTTCCGGGCACTCCAGCACACAGATGCCGATGGTGCCACACTTGAATTGATCCACTTCGACTTTCATGCTTCTTTCTCCTCGATTGGCAATTTAGAGATATTGTTAGTAACAAAAAAATAAGGTTCGATCTAACTTATACCACCCTCTTGGTTTATCTCTTAGCCTTTTTTCAATCGGCAGCTGCTACCAGAGGCGTCAGAACGGCCGCCGCATGGCTCAGCATCCTTAGCAAGTGCCGGCTCCTCCGGACCTTTTGGAAAGAAGGTGTTGTCAAGAATGCTAAGAAAAAAGTCTTGGGAACATCATCCAAGTATGATTTCAGCTGTCATTGAGCAGGTCTTTCGTTTCTTGACAGCCATAAAGATAGAGGATATACAGCATTCTCAGGCGTGGGGATGTAGCTCAGCTGGGAGAGCGCAGCCTTCGCAAGGCTGAGGTCGAGGGTTCGAGCCCCTTCATCTCCACCAAACGATATCAATAACTTTGGCCGTTCATGATTGGTCACTACAGAGTGAGCTCGGTCACCAGATGTGACGGAGACGGATTGTTACCTGTCGGGCTCGCCGAAATCGTCTCGCAAAAGATTAGGTTGCCAGGAGAGCGCTGAGAAATGCCGCCTGATTCGGCTGAGGGCGAGAGCCGTGCGGTGGCAGCACCTTGTTTGTTGTTATGCGATCCGACAGGCGTAATCTACCGCATTTTTTGCTCTGAGCTCGGTCACGTAGCAGGTCGGACACTGCTTCGGAGGGTAAACTGGAGGTTGAGGTAAATGAAACGGCACATGGCGATAGATTTTTTGGTGCCATTGGCGCTTCTTAGCATCATCACAGTGGTTTTTTTATTCAGCAACCTTGATTTGAAGCTTCAGCAATTGTTCTACACCGAAGGTCGGGGATGGACGATCGGGAGCAGGAATTTCTGGTCGTTCCTTTACAATTACGGTACCATACCCGCGCTGGCTATGGCGGCAATTGCTCTCGTAGTCTGGCTGACTTCCTTCTGGCTGCATAAGCTGCAGGCCTACAGAAAACAGGCAGCATTCATAATGCTGGCGATCTTGATAGGACCCGGTCTTATCGTCAACCTTATCTTCAAAGATCACTGGGGACGTCCTCGACCGCGCGAAATCAGCCATTTTGAAGGCGCAAAGGAATTTCACAAAGTCTGGGAGAAGGGCGATTCAGGATCGGGTTATGCTTTTCCTTCCGGCCATGCGGCTATGGGCTTTTTTGTTCTTACCCCCTACTTCATCTTGCGTGACCGTTTCAGGAAATGCGCAGCCTGTTTTCTGATCACCGGGATGGTATACGGCTGCGTGGTCGGATTGGGCAGAATGCTTCAGGGCCAGCATTTTGCCAGTGACGTGGTCTGGGCAGGCGGATTCGTTTATCTTTCGGCAGCTGCCTGTTATTATCTGCTTGGACTCAACCGATTAGAAAAGACCGCTGCTCATTATCGGTCGTTGGCAACCCAAAGATAACCGGCAAGAGCTGTAAAGATAATATTTACAGCCCAGACTCCAATGATGGGAGCCAGCATCCCCGAGGTCGCCAGCGAGCAGCCCAGCTGCGATAAGGTTAGATAGACGAAAGCCAGCAGCAGGGCCAGCAGGGCACCTGTCGCAATCCCCCCGTGTAGTCCCTGCCTTAGCGCCATATTTATACCTAGCAGAGCGAGGATAAAGGTGGTGACGGGAAATGCTATGCGGCGATGCAGCTCTACTTCATAGGGGGCCGCCGCACAGCCTTCGCGGCTGAGCTTGCTGGTGTAGTTATAAAGGGTCAACCAGCTCAGATCCTCCGGCACGGCTTCAAAGCTTTTGAAATCTTCGGGGGTCTCGGGCAACTGCAAGATTTTTTCATCGAACCATTGCTGGTTTATCCCGGCCCTTGTCAGATCGATGACCACCCCTTGTTTTGCCACCCATTGACCATTCCTTCTGACGATTTGTTTGGCGTCGATCCGCTGCTTCAGATTGAACTCCTGATCCAGGTAAAAGAGTGAAGCATCTTGCAGTGCTCGCTCTCGCTGGTCATAAAGGCGAATGTGATAGATGGCGTTTTTGCCCCAATACCAGACATTCTCCTGATTCCATAAGATCGGTACCTCGTGCTGCCTGATCTTGTAATCCCAAATTCTCTCCGCCGTCTTATTCATGGGCCGGGCAACCGTTTCCTCCAGCCAGAACTCCCCAAAAGAGAGA
>JAVEVM010000720.1:0-3130 GCA_034005055.1 Desulforhabdus sp.
ACTCGCTAGGACAATATGGCAGTTTTGTTCAATGGATCCGACCGATCTCCTTTTTTCAACGTATATTGCTCCCTCCCGTATCCATTCAGGCCCGCGATCAATGACGATGACATCAGCCTTACAGTTTAACTGCCTGGCCACACTGATTGCCAGCGCGCCATCTCCTCCCCCAAAATCGATGATCCGCAGATTCTTTTGCCGGATTGCCCACTCTGCATCGATATAGCGACAAAGGTGTTTAGCGAATCGCTGCTCATCCTGGAAAGTTATCGTTTTCTCATTGTCATATTGTTTGTAAATATTAACAAAGCTATTCTGATAATACCTTCCCAAGAATGGTGCGCAAGGCATATGTGATGCGGATATGCCCTTGCACTGAGAGCATTTCAAAAGGCTGACTGTGGGATTCCTTTGAATGACAGCAACCTGCGCTCGAGATTCTTCACTCAAGCAGAGCGGGCATATGCCAGTGCAGTCGTACAAGTTGCTGTCGTCCACATGCTCGGATAAGTGCGGAACAAAGGACAATTTTAACGTCACTAGAACCTCATGACCTTACTATCAGTCCGCAGCCCCTTACTCTCTGTCAGGAAGACCGGGGACGGACTCGATAAAATAATATCTCTTGATCGCAAACCACAGTTGAGAAGCAAGTCAAGCACCGAAAGATGCGATTCGAAGGACCCCCAAAGTTGTGGGTAGGGCTTGTGCCGATACTCTTGAAAAACGACTCGATCGCCGTTCCGGCGGAACATATCCAAATCCATGAAGTTCTGTCCCGACTGCCCCTCATACAGAAGATCTGCACCATGATGCCTGCAGATATCGATGATTTTCATGTTTCTATCTTCAGATTTGTTGGGTATCTCCGAGGAGAGATATTGCGGCGTATCAATGCAGAGAATGTTCCGCAATAGATCATTCAGAGCATAGTTCAAGTCCACCAGTCGCTCGAATCTGATTTCCAGGATCTCTTGGAAGGCAGAAAAATAGTCATCAAAATATTCGGCCTTTGCGTACCAGGCACGTATCTGCTTTAGGAGCTTTCTGTTCCATGGCTGCCCGTTGACAACACGTATCTCATTGATCAGCGTTTTTGAGAATTCATGCTTCTGAACGGGAACAGCAACGACTTTGATTCCTGCCGGCGACTTTAGCCGATTACGGCTTCGCCAATCCTGTCTGGTGAACTGAACGTCATCAAAATGCACAAAAACATCCGCAAGCACCATCTGTTCGTAGTAACCCAGCCAGGGCAAGAAACTCGGCTGTAAAATGGCAATTGTTTTCATACATGACCGTTCAGTAATAAGTCAAATGGTGAGTCCGATCTTCTTCTGGAGGCTCATGCATAGCAGTTGCTCCAGAGGCGGTCAAGGGCATTTTCGTTCAAGTTTCTATTCACTGTTGTCTTCACGACATCCATCATGATAAAGGTCAATACTGTTTATTGACGGATTCCGTCCATCGATATCTTTGAAAAGCTTTGCCGCTACGGATTGCATCATGAGAGTTATGCTGGTTTTGCCACCGTCATCGCATACGGGCCTCGGCGTTCCCGATATCGGATTGGGCTACTTAGCCACAGCCCTGAGCAGGAATGGGTATGAAGTGAAGATCATCCATTGGGAAGCGGAGCGCTTCACAGAAGCCCTGCTGCGCAGTTCGCTGCGGGAATTTTGTCCGGACGTTGTCGGCGCCAAAGTCTTCTCGATGAACATCAAACAGGCGAAAAAAATTCTCAAGATTGGTAAAGAAGAGCTTCCGCGGGCTATCACCGTGATTGGCGGACCTCATCCGACTTTGGTTCCCAAACACCAGATGCTGGAGGAGCTTCCGGAAGCGGACTTTGGCTTCTGTGGTGAAGCGGAAATAGGCTTGACCCGCTTGTGCAGCTTGATTCAGGAGAACAAGACGCCTGCCCGGGACTGTGATATTCCAGGTCTCGTCTGGCGTATCAATGGCACTGTCAGTTGGAACCCACCTGTCTTTGTGGACGATCTGGATAGTTTCGGATTGCCTGCCTGGGATCTGATGCCCCCCAAGAGATTTTCCGGCGAGGAAGCATTCTCATTCTTTTCCAACCTTTTTCCCGCAGCCCCCATCGTGGCAACTCGCGGCTGCCCGTTTCGCTGTTCCTTCTGCGCCTCACCCACGATAACCGGCCGGAAGCTGAGAAAACGCTCCATCGACCATGTTATCTCCGAAATGAAATTCCTGAAGGAACAGCATGATGTTCGCTGTTTCTATTTCTTGGATGACAACCTGGCACTCGACCGCCAAAATTTCACCAACCTATGTGAAGCAATGCTTGCCGAACGACTGAATGTTCGCTGGAATTGCCCTTACGGCATCCGACTCGGATCATTGGACGAAAAGATCTTGACGCTGATGGAGCGGGCTGGCTGTTATTCGATCAACGTCGGAATCGAATCGGGCTCAGACCGCATTCTGAAGCACATGCGAAAGAATCTCTCCGTCAGAGAGATCCGCGAAAAATGTTCCCTGATCAAGAGACTTACCAAGATCAACATCGAGGGGAATTTCATTCTCGGGTATCCGGAAGAAACTGAACAAGACATCCTGTCCAGCATCCAGCTGGCCTGTGAACTTCCCATTTCGACAGCGACTTTCACCGCCTTTAACCCTATCCCTGGCACGGCAATATTTGATCAATTGCGGGAAGAAAAATGGATTGGAGACGACATAAATTGGGAGGGAATTTATGTTGATAAAATCATGCTTCCAACCAAGCATGTTTCCATAGAGCGCCTTGAAGAACTTCATGCACTCGCCTACCGTAGCTTTTATTTGAGGCCTCGCATAGCTTTGAGGCTGCTGAGCAGCATGCGCAATGCGACTCATCTCAAGTTCATTTTGAGGCGTGTTCACCGTTTTGCATCACGTTCAAAGAACTAGCTGAATCAGGCCTCTGCAATTGACGGCTGGCAAGGGAACAGAGGTAAAGACTCCAGATTTGCCACCCATAGGTTTCTGATCCTTTCAGGGTCTTGTCGATCAGCTTCCCAACTTCTTCCCGACGCAGATATTGTTGAGCAAATTGAGAGTCAGCAAATATAGCCCCCATGATTTCCCTGTTTGAATATTCCGCGAGATAAGCATTGATATC
>JAVEVM010000721.1:0-3127 GCA_034005055.1 Desulforhabdus sp.
AGCCGCCGCCTCAAAATCACGCGCGGTGGTAGAGTTGAAGGTAAAAGAGCCGGTGTCTTCATACAGGCCAAGGCTCATAATGGTGGCTTCTTCCGCGGATACCGAAATGCCCTTCTGCTGGATCATCAGTGACAGAATCGTGACGGTGGCACCAACCGGTTCGATAATCTCGATATCTCCCCGAATGTCATCTTCGGCGGAAGGGTGGTGATCGAAAATGTGAACCTCAACCCCCGGGCGTCGCACCACCTCGTCAAATTTACCGATCCGCGAAATCTGCCTGGTGTCGACCAGTATTAGCCGCTTTACCAGACTGAGATCTACGTCCCGCAAGCGTCTGAAGTCATAAATGTAAGTCGTCGACTTGATGAAGAATTCCCTGAGGGTGCGCTCCTGGGAGCCGGGAAAAATCAGCACCGCCTCCGGATAGAGCTTCTTGGCCGCTATCATCGAGGCCATTGCATCAAAATCTGCATTAACGTGGGTTGTAATCACTTCCATAATCGATTCCCGGCAAGCACCCTCACGGGCGGGGATGGAATTTCTGATGAATCTCTTTCAGTCTGGCCCGCGCCACATGAGTGTAAATCTGAGTGGTAGAAATGTCGGCATGGCCAAGCATGGCCTGTAACGATCGCAGATCCGCGCCGTTTTCCAGTAGATGAGTCGCAAACGAATGGCGCAGCATGTGCGGGGAGAGGTTTTGCTTGATGCCCGAATTTCTTGCATATCGCTTGATGATTTTCCAGATTCCCTGCCGTGACAATTTACTCCCACGACCGTTCAGAAAGACTTCGGAAACCGACCAGCCCTTGCGTACCAGCTTCATTCTCCCATCTTCGAGATAGGCCCGCAAAGCATCCGCGGCCCATTCGCCCATCGGTACAAGCCGCTCCTTGTCTCCTTTGCCGCGCACCACAAGATAACCCGGATCAAGGCAAACCTGCTGTAACTGGAGGTTGACCAGCTCGCTAACTCGCAAGCCGGCCGCATACAATAGCTCAAGCATGGCTTTGTCACGTCGTCCCAAGACCGTCTTGCGATCTGGTGCGGCCAGCAGGCTCTCCACCTCCGTGGACGATAGCACGTGAGGCAGTCCGGCATGGAACTTGGGGAAGCGAATGCCTGAAGTTGGATTCTTGACGATATGGCGGCGCATCTCGAGGAATTTGAAAAAAGAACGAAAAGCCGCCAGGCGTCTCGCCCTGCTGCGCTGTGTCAAGCTTTCCCCGATTAATGCCAGGTAGTCCTGGATATGATTTTTGGACACATCACGCCACTCGCCGATCTCAAGTTCTCTTACAAACTGAGCGAGCTCGCGCAAATCACTGCTGTACGCGGTGAGAGTGTTGGCGCTCAAACCTCTCTCGACCGCCAGATAATCAAAAAACAAGTCCAAACTGCCTTCCATAGGCTACCTTATGCAATCCTCCTCCAACCGATCGGCCCTTCACCACTCACCACATCTCTATACAACTCTAACATGAAAACCACTATCTCAAAACCGCTGTTTGCCGATCGGGGCCATCAGGCTCTTCTGCGCTCTTTCCACCGTTCGGTCTGCGCGACGCTCGCTTGAAATTTCGAAGCCCGACTACCGCCTGTCGGTCCCGGGTACTATATTTGATGATGCAGGAAGAGGAGGGGCGTATTAGCGCCCTGATATTCAGCCCATGATCATACGCCCAAAGGCAACCGGAGCATGTGGTGTTCATCACGGGCGTGGGAAAGAGGGCAATCGCTACGGGAGATGACGGTGCACAACGAAGAGATAAGCAAAAGAGCGTTTGGCAAAACGGGTGTCCAGGTGACCTGTGTCGGTCTGGGAGGAGAAGGAATCCTCAGGACGTATGGACAAAACGATGCGGCTGAGGCTGTTATTCGCGAAGCCGTCAAAGGCGGCATTACCTATTTTGACTCCGCCAATGCCTACGCAGGCAGTGAAGGCTACTACGGCCTGATCTGGCCCAAACAGCCGGAGCATCGAGAACGAAGCTTTCAGGCCAGCAAATCGGCCCAGAGAGATCGCCAAGGTGCTCTTTCCGACCTGGATCGCACCCTCAACCGGATGGGAATCAAGCACCTTGACTTATGGCAAATTCACGACGTGAGGACTCATCAGGATCTTGATCGGATTGCCGCCCCAGGGGGCGCCTTGGAAGCGTTTATTACCGCACGGTCGAGCGGGAAAGCTCGATTCATCGGAGTTACCGGGCACCACGATCCTGAGGTTCTAACCAGGGCGGTTAAAGAGTGGCCGGTAGACGCCGTAATGATGCCGATTAATCCGGTCGAAGCAAACTTGGGCGGATTCATGGATACTACTCTGCCCGCCGCTCGGCAAAGAGGTATCGCCGTCATCGGCATGAAGATCCTGGGCGCATCCCACTACCTTTCATCCGAGGCCGGAATCACGGCGGATCTGCTCATCAGGTTTGCTCTTTCGCACCCCCTGTCAGTTGCCATAGTTGGCTGCTCCAATCGTAAAGAAGTGCAAACATTGGCCGCTGCAGGCCGAGATCGTCAACCCCTGGACAATGAGCAAATTCGGCAGATGACGGAAATTTTCCGGCCCTATTCCAAACGGCTTGCCTATTATCGTGGCGTCCTGTAAGCCGTTCTCGCATTGACTATTCCCGTTCGCCGGGCTTCGAACTGACGAACGTGGGATCGAACAACGAACAGACCTCGGGGTTGGCAAAGCCCCGCACGTAAAGCGATATCCACCAGCCGATCAGAATCAGCTCGAGGAAGAAATCGACGAGATATACCGGTGAGATTCGACCCTTGAATACGTATACGACTTCAATTATGGCCAGCGAAGCGGCGGTGCCAATCCCCAGCAGAAATATCTCCAGTGTCACCCGCCATCTGATTCCAGCGGTAAACAGCGCAATCCCGATCACCACCAGCAGCAGCCCAATGGTTTTAACGAGCCAAATATCAGTTTTGGGTCCAGTGACAGCTTGGAACGAGGCGATGCTGAAAAGAGGCCAGGCGCCTGTGGAAAAATAGAAAACCCCCTGAGCCATCGCCAAATAGGCGTAGGGAAGTTTTTCGAGCAGATGGTATATCCGGCCAACCACACCGATGCGTTGGGTGTTGCTTGCATTTTCATTCATGCTCT
>JAVEVM010000722.1:0-3125 GCA_034005055.1 Desulforhabdus sp.
GCATCCGGGATGCTCGACATAGCTTCACGAGGGAGTCTTTGCCGAATGAGGGGTTGAACTTCGAAAAAGGATTGCTGCGAACATCAAATAGAAATTCGCAACCTCTCGCTAAAAGTAGGTCACGAACATCATCCCATGATCTGTTGCCGTACCCAATGCTATAGAGAGTTGCCATGCTGCCTCTTTGACGCCCAACGTGGAAGTGAGGGGCAGCCGGAGCGAAGCGGAGGGAACCACAAGCGCAGCTTGTGGCTGTCCCGCTCGACTGCAAAGTTAGAAGTATCAGGCGGGTAACGCATACGAGACCTTTGTGCCTGCGACTGTGATTAATCCCTGCTCTTTCAGTCCGCTCAGCAACAACTGTAGCTCCTGTTCAGGGAGTTGTTTTTGGAACATTGAGTTGATGGTACTGGTTAGTGTCTTAATCGCACGAGGCTTTGACGCACCTCTGCGTTTGAGATCGGCAACGATTACAGCAATTTTTTCGCTCGGTGATTTTGAGTTTGAAGCTTTCACGATCGGGATGTCGGTTACATCCTTCGAGCGACAAGCGAATATTTTTTTGGTCTTCAGGTGAGTGATCAGTGGATCAAAGCCAGTATCCTTTGACACGATGTGGAAGTAAGCATCTGGCTCTCTGCTAGCCAAAGCGCCTATGTAGTACGCAATGTGAAAGTCGAGAGCATTTGAACCGTTGCCAGAAATCTTGATGTACTCAGCGCGCTCTCCCATTTTCTGAAGAACAGATGCAACCTCGAAGGTGACTTTGGCTTGATTGGCGCAGACAAAGACGATCACCTTGAAATGCTCCTTATTGAGCACAGTCATCGCCTCTGGCTGCACGTTCTCGTAGTCGATGAGTACGTAGTTCGTTCGCAAGTTGCCTCCGGGATCTATGAGACTTCTAACGCCCGGCTCACCGAGCAAATTTTTGATGGCGGCTTTTTTGCGTGTTTTTGCAAAAAAGGTGACAGCGGAAATTTGTCCGGTGCAGCCGTTTGTTAGGGGTAGTCTGCATCTGTTTCCAATGCCTGCGATACGTAATTAACTAGAGATATTGCTTTTAAGCTATTAACCTTGCTTCCGTAATCTAATGACTCTCCATGCAATACCATGTGCCTATTAAGCAGATTAAATCCTTGTTCTCGTTCATGCTCCGAGGCACCTATTGGAGTACTAGCTGCCAAAGGGCTTAATAGTGCGGCTTTGTATGTGTCTGCAGCTATTTGTTCAACATAGATTGCTGTTCTAGGCTTTTTGTCTTTTTTCATAAACAAGTATTGATCAACCACTTCTTTACATATTCCATCTGTTTGAGCGAGCAAAACAGGGATTGATAAGAAGTACTCACCGTTTCGATGCGCCTTGAATGCCGAGGCTATAATATGCGATCTATGAGGGAACTGAGCACTAAAGGAATTTTCTATTTCGTCCAGCTGACTTTCAAAATACTCTACTAGAGCCTCTTCAACCTCATCGATTTCGCCACTTGATATTGCCTCCTTTATATCCCATAGACTCGGAAGCGGCATATTGAAATCTAAATACCAACCATGTTGAGCCAGCAATAGTAAAGCTTCTTGGATTTTTGGTGGAAGCTCTCGAAAAGAACGCTGCAATTCTTCAAAAGCGGGCGTAATAATGCCACTTAGAGATTTCTGGTATTGTTGTATTTGCTTTGCAAAAGGGCTTAAGTCAGGTAATTGATAGCTAGGTACCTTTATACCTTCTAATGCTTTCTGTAACTTCCTTTGTTGTTCGAGGAAAGGTTCCAATTGGGTATTAAGCGCTTTCTGTAACTCAAGAGTTGGGCGCAAAGCCCTTTCTATTGCTTTCTGAGTCTCCATAACTGGCCTCAACTGCCCCTGAAGCCGATCTGATATTTGCTTCCATTGCTTGAAGTGCTTCTCTAGCCCATCCATACCGTTTCCATTCATTGCTACGAAACCTTTTAACCCCCAACGTTTGAGCTCAGGCCGCGGCCCGTCAGGGCCGTCGCGCCTGCAGCGAATGGTTGGGCATCAGCGCACTTAACGCGATATGCCAACGCCTGATGTACGAACTCTCCAATACGGACTTGTCAGATTCCGCTTGGGCAAGAAACCAAGAAGCCAATCCGTCCCACTCCGTGAGACTGCCTGGCGGCAGTAGCGCCCACTGAAGTTGCTCAAGTGTCCAGTTGCCCTTAATGCTGTTTGTGAGCATGGAACAGCAAACCCAGTTCTCTAAAGAGTCCACGCCACCTCGAGCGACGGGGTGCACATGATCAATGGTTGGGAATAACTCCCAATATGCCATGTGACCTTCACTCATTTTCCCGTTCTTGTGGTACGGGAACTCCGCCGGAAGATAGTGCGATATAAGACGAAGAACCGGCGGAAAAATCAACCTTGTCCCCCGATACCTATCTACGAAGCCATCCCGCAAGAAGACCTCTGTCATTTGCCTGAACGTATAGCTTCTCGCCGACTTTTTCGTCGGTACGAAGGGATAGGATTCTTTAATTTCCCTTGCCGCACCAGAGAGGTCGCCCTTCGAGATGAGCGAGCACGCCCTTTCGATAGCTGATGTCTGCTCAAGGCTCATATGATGCCCAACGCCCTGAGTTCAGCCGCCGCCGTAGGCGGTCGGCTGCGACGAACTGTTAGGAACCTTTCTGGTTTGCTCTAATTTCATTCAAGGTTGCGTATGCACTAACAAACCTTATCGCATCCATCGGTGTGTAAAGAGATATCACTGCTTGACTTTGAGATCCGTTGCTATCAATAAAATATCCAACGAAGTGGTCTGTGTACCAACGAAAAAGAAATTCTGGGGCATGATGTCGCTTATGTTCAATCCGAATAGTCCCGTTTGTGCTGCCAGAAATTTCTACAGAAATTCCATCTAGTTCCTCAAGGGATTGAAGTCGATTTGTGATTTTTTGCTGTGACATATAAAGTTCCTCTCTTAAAAATCCTAACTCGTTGTAGACAGCAAGCCTGCTGCGTATGCAGATGACTTGCCGGATAAGTCTGGAAAGCCGTCATGCTCATTCTTGATTGAAATCATCAACTTCCTTGCTATCCTGTACATACGTACACTGCATACACAGCAGGGAAAGTCATCATGTCCACCGACGACAC
>JAVEVM010000723.1:0-3123 GCA_034005055.1 Desulforhabdus sp.
AGCACAGGTGGACGTGGTGCCTGCCTATCAAACCGTCCTCCCGGACGGCAAAAGCTCCGGTATATTGCAGCTTTTTCAGGAAGAGGCAATCGACTGCTTGACTTTTACCTCCTCCTCAACGGTAGTCAATTTTTTCAGCATGTTCAACCGCGATGAAATCCTGCCGCTCTTAAACAACGTGGACATTGCCTGCATCGGACCTATTACCGCCGAAACGGCCGCGAAATTCGGTCTAAAGACAGCCGTTATGCCATCTGATTACACCATTGCCGCACTGGCGAAATCGATCTGCTCGCATTTCCAAAAATGACTGGATCACATGGGCGGGCTATTTTTTGATCTCGTTCTCACGGTATTGGTTATAACCGTTACGCATGGCCACGTACGGATCCAGTGCGGCTTGCAGAAAATCTTCATAGTCGCCGATATGCAATGAGGCGGCGTTCAGGTACTGCCCCGCTTTGATGCCCCCCGCAGTGTACCATGATATAGGTAGATAATAGGTCGGCTCCATAAATGCATCTCCGGCAATGCCTATGGTGTCGCGAAAGTTCGACGGGCCTAAGATCGGCCAGACGATGTAAACAACGGGAGGCATACCGTAGTGACCCAACGTCTGTCCGAAATCTTCTTCATAGGGTTCCTTGGCAAATGTACATTGCTTTGCGGTGAAATCGTAAAAACCGGCAAACCCGAAGGTCGAGTTGAGGAGGAAGCGGGCTAAAGTGACACCTGCTCCTTCAAACTTAAGCTGCAGGAGATTGTTTGCGAATCGCGCCGGCGAAAGAAAATTGTGGAACGCATTGCGCAGACCGATACGGGCGACTTCCGGTACAACTTTCCCATAGGCTGTGCCGACCGGTTTGACAACCCAGAAATAAAATTTGTCATTGAACTGAAAAATAACTCGGTTATAGGATTCTAGGGGATCTGCAACCGGTTCCTCCATTGCTTCGGGGTAGGTCTGGTAAATCTCTACGGGAAGCTGCGCTTGCGCCGTATTGTTAAGAAAGGCTGTTCCGTAGAGTGTAACACTTGACTTCCACACAGGAACAACTAGCGTGATCAAGAAAACAATTGCCGTCATAACTGGGATCTTTGACGTGACCTTCATGGATTACCCTCCTTAAGAACCTGTTCTGTTCAGCCCTTCCTATTAAGCGTGCGGCAGCCAACACCGACTTTCTATACTACCAGTAAGTGAAGGTTGGCAAGCATATGTACACTTAGATCCGTCTCATTCCTTCCTTTATTCTGAATATTCGTTTGTAGAAGCGAATGCCAATTTCTGCAAACGCTTTTTGCATTGTTGCACAATATAATAAGGATGGGCTGAAGATATTGTAAGCAGCAGTTGACCAATTTTGTCATTCTGCTATTTCTATAATATGCTGAATAAGGCTAGGAGCTTGTCCGAGAACTGTCATTTCGAGCGATAGCGAGAAATCTTGTTCATCGTATCACTGCGAGTTTTCAAGATTTCTCTTTGCGCTACGCTCCGTTCGAAATGACAAACAGGCATTCTCGGACAAGCTCTTAGTATCCTTGCTTGCCAGCTTCAGGTGCTGGGCATTAATTTTAGGAATATAAGGTCGGCAACTTATCTTCCAGCTTTACATCAATACGGTTTGCAGATCGGGAAGGAGCATATTGATGGCGCGCCAGAGCAATGATGATTCTAATCCCATGGACAAGCTTATGAATCGTCTCCGGGGAGGCTCCGGTGGAGGTCCGCAAACAAACGGCCCGTCGCAAAAGAAAATCCATTTTTCCTTTTGGTATTTTCTTCTTGCCCTTTTGCTCCTCTCCTGGGTGCAAAGCTACATGGCCGAATCGCAACGGGAAAAGATCGCCTACTCCGAATTCAAACAATGGGTTAGAGATGGGAAGGTGGAAAACCTTGTAATCGGCCCTGAAAGCATCAGGGGCGAGATCAAAACCGCAGATCCACAAACCGCAGTAAAGCAGGGAGCCAGAGGCCCCGCCCAGCCGGCGAAGCATTTTGTCACTAACCGGGTAACCGATCCGGAGCTCACCCAGTTGCTCGATGAAAAAGGGATAACCTATAGTGGAAAACTGGAGAATAAGTGGGTGCAAATACTGCTTTCGTGGTTGTTGCCGCTGGCGCTATTCATTTTTTTCTGGAGCTTTCTAATAAGGCGAATGGGCAGCGGACCGCAGGGAGTCCTCTCGGTGGGCAAGGCGAGGGTCAAAATATTTGCCGAGAAGCAGGTTGGAGTCACCTTTGATGATGTTGCCGGAATCGATGAGGCCAAATTGGAGCTGCAGGAGATTGTGGAATTTTTGAAGACTCCCGAGAAATTTCAACGATTGGGCGGGCGAATTCCCAAAGGTGTGTTGCTGTTGGGTGCCCCCGGAACAGGGAAGACGCTGCTTGCCCGGGCCGTGGCGGGAGAAGCCGGCGTTCCGTTTTTCAGTATGAGCGGCTCCGAATTCGTGGAGATGTTTGTCGGCGTGGGAGCGGCCAGAGTTCGCGATCTCTTCTCGCAGGCCAAAACCCATGCCCCCTGCATCATCTTTGTGGACGAACTGGACGCACTGGGCAAAGCCCGAGGAATCAATCCCGTCGGCGGCCATGACGAAAGAGAGCAAACCTTGAACCAGCTGCTGGTCGAAATGGACGGTTTCGATCCAAGCTCCGGAGTGATCATCATGGCCGCCACCAATCGCCCGGAAATACTGGATCCGGCTCTTTTGCGAGCAGGGCGATTCGATCGGCATGTGGCGATCGATAAACCCGATATTCGCGGGCGCGAAGCGATTTTGAAGATTCACAGCAGGGGAATCAGACTGGCCGCAGACGTCCATTTGCATAAGATAGCGGCCATGACGCCCGGATTTGTGGGTGCGGACCTGGCCAACCTGGTAAACGAAGCGGCCCTGATAGCCGCTCGCCGCAATGCGGAGGCGGTGACCATGGTTGATTTTCAGAATGCGGCGGATCGCATCATCGGCGGATTGGAAAAAAAGAACCGGGCGATGAATCCTAAAGAAAAGGAGATCGTAGCCTATCACGAGTCGGGGCATGCTCTGGTGGCGATGAGCGTCAGGTATGCGGACCCGGTTAACAAGATCTCCATTATCCCGCGAGGCATTGCGGCC
>JAVEVM010000005.1:0-14500 GCA_034005055.1 Desulforhabdus sp.
GTGCGGCGGAAAAAGGTGTTCCCGGCAAGGTTGCTTCTCGGCCGGTAAAGCGGGCGACAAATTCGGTGAGATTGAAAAAAGTATGCAACACAGCAAGTGTAAGCATCAATCCGGCAGCAAGCGTTATAAAGGCGTAGGTGCTCTTTTGCAGTTTGGATTCCCACCACTGGGGCATGAGATAAACGAACACCGCCCATCCAAGGCACAGTCCAACAAGCTCTAATCGTGACTGAGTCAACAAATGCACGAACAAAAAGGCAACTATACTGCTCCAGGCTATTGTGATCGCCCACCTATTTTTGCGAGTCCCAATGATAGCGAGAGCACAGAAGATGGCATGATTCATGACAAAGGTGACCCCCTTAGTCACGCTCATTGTGCCGTGGAAGGAATTTCGGCTCCCGTCTGCCTGGTTTAGAACGCTGAAAAACTTAAGGTTTTCAGTCAGGTATTGAGAATAAGCATAGCCTGTAAAGAAACTTGTGATTATTATGCCTACCATCACGAGCCCTAGTCCCCACCAAACCCAGTAAAGGCTTATTGCCTGAACAGGGGCTCTACAGTTAAGGCTGATTAGAAGGAACAACGCATAGCTTGTCGTATGCATCACCAAAACGTGAACGCCATCAAACCAGTAACGACTCCAGGTTAAAGCAAGCAGGCCGGTAACCCAAAGGACGAGCAACGGCAAATCGAGCGTAGTACTTCGATGCGGCTCAATAATGCCGGCAATGCGAGCTGCACTCCACGCTGTCAGACCGAATAGAACCGGGACCGTGTATCCGGGGACGACCCAGCTCCAGCCTTGAAAATAATACTGAAAGCCAGATCCTTGAAAACCTATGCAAAGAAAGGTAAGTATTAAAGCAACGTATGGTTGAATAAAGGTTAAGAGTAACAACAGAAAAACCAATACGTAAATGAGGGTAGCTGTGGGCCATACAACGATGCCTAACCCTAACGGAAAAAAAGAGATTGCGCCAATTACTCGCAGCCAGGACCATTGAATCCGTTGGCCTAGGCGAGCCAGCCAATAATGCAAAGTCATGCGCTTATCCCTGCCCCTTCTGGAACCGTTGCTCTTGATCCAAGCGTCTTGAAGCGGCTAATGTGGTTGAGTAAAGCATCTACGGCGCTCGATATCGAGGCACGGCCAGTTGGAAAGCCCCAACAAACCACAATACCTCTCTCTTCATTTCATATCAAATCAGTTGGTAGAAGAACTCGCCACACGAGTCGGACGATTTCTTTAGTAAGGGCGGAACATGAGCTTAGCTTACTATCTGCTACTATTGCCATTTCTATCATGGGGCCTCAGCGTGCCCCTTTACCGGTCACGACCGATAGAATGGTCTTGAAGATTATTTTCAAATCAATCCAAACAGAATGGTTGAGAAAATACCATACGTCAAGCTTCACTCTTTCCTCATACTTTTCTGTATCGCTCCTGTTGCCACACTGCCACAGTCCGGTGATGCCCGGCCTCATGGAACAATAAGAGCCAGCATCATCCTTGTAGTAATTGCACAATTCATCTTCCACGATCGGCCTGGCACCGACTATGCTCATGTCCCCCCTTAAGACATTAAAGAACTGAGGAATCTCATCCAGGCTGGTTTTTCTGAGGAACTTCCCTACTCGGGTAACCCGTGGGTCATTGCGCAGCTTATAGGTTCTCTCCCACTCCGCTCGAGCGTTCGGGTCATTGTTCAAGAGCTCAGCAAGTCTTTCCTCGGCATCGCGGACCATCGTCCTGAATTTCCAGCATTTGAAGGGCTTACCGGCCAAAGCTATGCGTCGATGCCCATAGAAGATCGGTCCTCCGTCTTCCATCTTTATCAACAAGGAAACGAGCAGTCCGACTGGTAGGAAGCAGATTATGGCGAATACGGAAAACGCCAGGTCGAACACTCTCTTCGTGTGAAAACGCGGCGTAAAGCTCAATAGAATCAGATCACCGTATAGCTGAATTTCGGAAGTATACATTCTGAGGAATTGAAGACTCGGCACAAAAAAAAGCTCTGCACCAAAAGACCGGCAACTTGAAAGAATTCGGTGTATTTTATGCTCTTCCTTCATAGAGAGAGCGATGTAAACATAATCTATTGGAGTCTTCCTCAGATAATCGCCCAGTTCGTCTATCTTTCCTAGAATAGGTATAGATAAGCTACTTTCCTGATCTTTGTCGTCAAAAAAACCCAGAACCTCTATCATTGACCAGGGAGAAGTCTCGATGGTAGCAACAATCGACTTGCTCGTATCGTTCACACCGACTATTATGGCTTTTTCGGGTTCTCCACCGCCACGTTTGATGAATTTGATACTATATCGACCGATCACGTGCAGCGCAAATATCATTATGGGTGTAATCGCGAACCATGACAATATGACTACCCTGGAGAAGTTTGATGATACTTTCAGCGCAAAGAACAGGAACAGCAACAAAGCTATTGTCGTACTCCACACTTTTGTTATCAGTATGAATTCTCTGTAGAGCTTCAGTCCGTACCACGATCTGTAAATACTAAATACGCAGAATACCGTAAAACTATAAATGGGAGTAAATATCGATAGATACAGGTAAGAATCAAGAAATACCGAGAAGTTGACGCCGTAAATGAAGAGCAGCAGCCAAAGCAGTACTACCACCGCAACGCTGTCGATACCGTATAGGATAAATCTTAGATAGGAAGTTTTTTTCGTGCTCACTAACATGTGAACACCTCAAGATGTTTCTGTCCATGTGATATTCATGCATCAGCGGCCATCAAAGAGAAGACTGTGTGGAAAAGCCTGCAATCACATCATGGCCTGCGATGCATCGATTTCTGTCGTGTGCAAAGATCACCTGCAAAATCTAAAAGACCCAAGAGGCCTGGACAGCGCAATCTCTGTCAATCGAGCCCCGACGCCGATCGCCCCGGCCATACCTCTCAAAAACGTGAACAGGGGAACGCTTACGAGCAAACAAAGATCGTTGCGGGTCTGACGAAAATAAGAAAGCTCATTCAGTGTAAATAGCAGTATGAACAACAGGAATACTGCCGAAAAGGCGGCTGGCCAGCAAAGTGTTCCGGTGAGAAGAAGAACCAGCAGCGGCGAGAATAGCACTTCAAGCTTCTGAGCATTTGGCGTATAGGAGTCGTTTACTGCCTTCTGCGGGTGCTTCTGCCAGGTTACAGCTCGCCAATAAGCGTACCGGCATTTTTTCCTGAAATAGTCCCGAATGCTTTCTGGATGCCGATGCAGCACAAAAGCCCCATATGCTGCGACGAGTCTGTAACCCTTGTTGGAAAGTCTATACGAAAATTCAATATCCTCGGCCGCAGCCCCTTGGTATGACGTGTCAAATCCACCGTTTTCGATAAAGACGCCACACCTGTAGGCTGCGGAGTATGTATCGATAAAATCGATGATATCCCTTGGCTTAAGTCCCCTACATTTAATTTCGTATTCTGCCTGCACAAATCGTGCGGTCAGGTTAGATTGATTACTCCTGTAGAATCCTTTAGCTCCGACAACGTCCGGGGCTGTAAACGGCGCCGCCATTTCAGCGATCCAATTTTCAATCGGTTCGCAATCGGAATCGGTAAAAAGAATCAGGTCCGATTGTGCTTTCTGCGCCCCCTGGTTTCTAGCCGAAGCGGCCCCTTTGTTGCATTGGGTGACGATGTCCACGCCAAAGTCCAGCGCAATCTCTTTTGTATCGTCTGTGGACCCATCGTCCACCACAATTATCCGGACGAGCTCCGCAGGATAGGTCTGCCGCCGCAGTGCTTCTAGACAGCGGGGAAGCGTCGCAGAGGCGTTGAAGGCAGGAATAATGACCGTAACTGAAGGAAATTGTACCATCATTTTACCCTGACCCCGAACAAGAGAGGTTTTACGGATCTCTCGAGTATCCTCAGAGCACTGATCTTCTCGCTTGGTCCCCTAAAAATCCGGCAAAGATTATGCCAGGAGTGCAAATGGAACTCGCGACCGCAAGGCTCACAAAATACTTCATCAAAATATCCTATCGGCCTTTCTTCCGAAACCGTAACACCAGATCCAACCAGCCTGCTGCGGCTAATGTAATAAGAAAAGGCATCTGGGGAAATCGATACCTCGGTACGGCTCCTACAGCAGATATCAAAACCCAATAGACTACGGCCGATACCAGAAACAAAAGTAGATAGAAATCACGTTTGCGCCATAAAGAGACGATTCCCCAGAAAACCAAAGCGAACAGAGTCAGGTCGAAAACGACCAGCGGCATAGCAGTGGTCAGCCAAATCGGCCAGTTCTTTCCAAAGTATTGGAGTAATGCCGGCCGAACCCCCTCATCAAATAGCACTCTCTTTGCGCCCGTGCCCTCTCGGGTCATTCCGAGAAGCTCAAAAAACCCTGGAACATCCGGAACGTAAAGAGTAATCATACCGGTGGCCAGGTAACGTGAGAAAAGGATAGGGTGCTTCCTGATTACCTCCATGCTCCAGTCTCGAAAATAGAGCGATTTTTCCACCTCAGCCGAAGGATCCAGACCCTGTCTAACCATTTCCCCCTTCAGTTCTTCATCAAGCAGCTTGAACATCTCCCACGAGGAGATGCCTCCTTCGGGGTTGCGCAAATTAGCCACCATCTGTGAAGTGATCGTCATTAAGATGTTGTAGTTAAACGCTGTCGTCAAAAAAAAACGATTAAAGATGAGCCGATTCCGGATCACCCAACTTGAAGCCAAAAGGATGATGACCAGAAAGAAGACAACGAGGCCTTTGATCTGAAAATCAGGCCCAGCGCGTTGCGAACCCAGCTCCGGGCCGGCAGACAAAGGCTGTTCAAGAATCCTCCGTCTGGTCCTGAAGACTCCTTTCACAATCGCAAACATTAGCAACACCAGCGGGAACAGAGCACCCACCGGGCGAGTCAGAATAGCCAAACCGCTGAGCACTCCTCCCAACGCAGCCCATCCCAATGGAGATTGTCCTTCATCGGCGGCAGTAAGTGTCCTCAGGTAGAGATAGGCGCCTCCTATCATCAACAGAACAAACAAGGTATCAGACATGAGCTCATGACTGTAAATGAGGCTCAGGGGCTCCACGGCAGCAAGCAACCCTGCCCTCCAACTCAAATCCGGCTGAAGCAGTGTGCCGGCAAACAGCATAATCACCCACACCAAGAGCACGCTCAATACGCTCTGTACCGCAACTACATAGAATGAAGTCCCACCAAATGCGTAGACCAATGCCACCAAAGCTGGATACACCGGGGTGCGGTAATGATCCGGAGTCGGATGAGGTTGGCCCTCCTCCAGCGGCAATATTCTGTTTTGACTATCAGAATCAGTTCGAGCAGGTTGGGGATCGTTGGATAATGTCTGATGGTAGAGCAGATTCAACGCCAGTCGATGATAATCCCAACTGTCGGCCTTGGAGAAAATCCCCTGCGGACAGAATGCGAGGTAACCTACCACAGCCATTCGCAAGCAAATCGCTAGAATAATGACCGCACGGACCCGCGAATCGTTCCAAAGAGCTTTTGACAGATTTTGTCCCATCTCGCCTACCTGTTGATCGCTGGCATGCCGCCTGGAAACATACTCGCAGGTCTTTAAACTATTTCATGAAGCACACAGCACCTTGGCTCGAATGATCCTTAAGCCCAAGCGCACCATATTCAAATAATCGCCGGCTGAATGCGGGATACGTAAGACACGCATGATCGTCTCGGGGCGCAGGTAGAATCTACGGTACGCTTTTCGGATATAATCCTTAACTACACCTGGAGAAAGCTCACTCATCATCAGGCAAGACATATCCTGGCTGATCGCGGTCCATTGCAGAGGTTCAATCCAGCCGTTTGCGAGTGCCTCCTCGTAGAGTTGCGATCCTGGAAATGGGACTGCAGGGTAGAAGTGCGCGAACGTGAGCGGAAGGGAGCACGCCAAATCAATCGTTTGCTGGAGCGTTCTTACAGTCTCTCCAGGATATCCTAGGATGAAATGCCCGTCGACGACCAAACCAGCCTGATGAGCCGCTTTAGCCGCAGCACGCGACTGCTTGACAGAACTGCGTCCACCCTTACAGGCCAATTCGAGGATACGATCATTTCCGAACTCAAAGCCGAATGCGATCTGCCAGCATCCCGCTTGCTTCATTTTGCGAAAAAGCGGTACTTCCGCACAGTCCACTCTACTGTTGCATACCCAGCGGATCTGATTATGTAATCCTTCAGCCAGCAGGGCTTCCAGGAACTCGTCAAGATAAGTCCTGTCCAATGTCATCTGTTCCGTCCAGAACAAGAAATCCCTGACTCCCAGCTTCAGATTGAAATGAATCTCACCCAACAGACTCTTTATGCTGCGTTTTCTAAGCCTTCGGCCGTTGTATACATGACTGGCGCAAAACCTACATTCGAAGGGGCACCCACGGGCAAAAACGATGAGAGAAAATGGTCTGTTGACCAAGGGGAGCTGGTAGAATCCAAAGTCAATTTTGATCCAGTCCGGCAAGCCCAGTGAATCAACATCGGAAACCAAAGGCCTTTGGGGATTAACCCGAATAGTACCGTTTTCTGCACGGTATGCGATTCCAAAAACATTCTGGATAGACGGGTGTCCATGAAATAGCGAGGACGCCAGTTCCTTGGAGGTAATCTCCGGCTCACCCATGATAACATAATCAACCGCTGAAAACCGATCCAACACGTCAACGGGCAAAACCGACACATGGATTCCAATCACTGCAATTCGGATACCCGGTATCCGTTTACGCAATCCTCCCGCGAACCAGGCCAGGTCCGTATCAATAGTGGGTGTCACAGTGGCTAGAATGGCCATCTTGGGCTTGAACAGCTTGCATTCCTGCAAGACTTGTTCGCAGGACTTGCCTTCAGGACCACTGTCTAAAATTCTGGTCTGCACACCAGACCGGACCAACTGAGTAGAGATAAGGGCAAGACTCAGTGGCGGGAAAGGAGCACCCCAGATATCCCACTGCTGGCAACGTCCTTCTCTAACCCATGCCTGGTTTGAAGGCACCGGGGGATTGATGAGCACTACCCTCTCTGGCAGAAGACCTCTCCTTGAAGATAAACTTTCAGCTAAAAGAATAGATTTTTCAGCCAGCAATAGATGTATCGCCAGGCCATTTTTCTCACGTTGACCTTGGAGTAACCGGCCTTTCTGGCATATTCGTGAGCAGGCACTTCTTTTATTGTATAACCCAGCTTCAACGTCTTCATGATCATTTCTTGCTCGATGGACGTTATATTCTCCTTCAAGTCCAGCTTTCGGGCAACCTCCGTGCGGATTGCCCTGAATCCATTCTGACTGTCCGTGAGGCGCACGCCGAAGCGGTAGTTGATGCCCAAGGTAATGACGTCACTACCAAGCATTCGGATGAATTTTCCAAGATCACCATGGAGCTCGTCCGATCCACCTCTCATTCGTGAGCCCGTAACATGGTCACATTCGCCAGCTATAATTGGTGCGACCAGCTTCGGGATGTCAGAGGGGCTATGAGAGCCATCCGCGTCTATGAAAACGATTATGTCGCCTGTAACTTCTGCAATCGCCAGACGGATCGCGGCGCCTTTGCCTTTTTTGTTGTCCAGGTGCACCTTGATACCAAAGCCTTCAGCGACGGCTCTGGTGTTATCAGTCGAATGTCCATCAATGACAATGATTTCATCACCGTAAGGTTTGCAGCCCTCAATGATTTCCGCGATACTCGCTTCCTCATTTTTTGTGGGGATGACGATAGAGATTTGGGGGGGCATGTGGTCTTCTTCCTCATCTAGCGATGTCAAAGAAACCAGGCCGATCATTACCACTACCGCGCTTGTTACCGAAAGCACTTTCAGCTTCAGCTCAAAAAGCGGTATTCCAGGGATATATGTGCGTGCGGTACGAGGGGTGACAACTCAATCATTGTATAGTATTTTTCTTTAAGAGGGTACCTCTTTGTATGTACAGCCGAGCAAGCTGATAATTGAGGCGTCAAAAATCCTTTCTCGGTTTAGGTCGCAGATGGTACCGCTGTAAAAGTGAGAATCTATAATAGAACTGCTTAATTGAGTGAAGGGATCTCGAATCACTCAAAAGCGTTGCGAGCAGTTCTGTACCATACCCTGTTGGGGATGCACATGATGCGAAGATTTTGTGCTTTGATCTTGACTGCTACCTTCTCGCAAGTTGTTCAAATCGGTTGCGCGGAAGAAAAGCGGGCACACATTACGGTTGACTGCTCACAAATTGCAGCCACAGTATCCGAGTACGCTTTTGGAGCATTCGCAGGTCCTTTCAATGACCCCAAGGGACTCGCACTGTGTAGAGAGGGCGGCTTTACATTGATTGAGCCGCTCTATGATCTGAGGCTTGGGTCTGCATTAAAGCCAGCTGAAGCCGCGGCTCCACGCCTCGCGAATACCGCCCTTGAGGTACTAGGTCAGGTCGAAAAGTGCCTGGAACTGGGCATGGCTGTCATGCCCGCCTTGACCGTAGCGAAAGTTCCTGAAGATCCGGAGTCCTTCAAAGAGCAAATTTTGGATTACGTGAAGGAAGTACAGAAAATCTCTAAGCATCACGACAACCATGTCAGGCTCTTCAGGTTTGGCAATGAGCCTGAATTCAGACACTTCTGGTCGGGAAGTTATTTGGAGCTCTTTCAGACTTTTGAGCTGTGGGCTCGAGCCATTAAAGCGGCCTATCCGGATGTCCTTACGGTGGGGCCGGGCTTTGCTTTTCCAAGTGAAAAAGGGGGGGAAGCGCCAACCGAACTGATTAAAGAATTCATACAATATTGTGACAGGAAGAAAGTGCCGCTTGATGTCCTTGCAATCCATAACTATGGCGTCGAACCGTATATCTCATTCGGTTTGCCAATCAGGACTATTAAAAACTATATAAGATCGTATCCCAACCTAAGCCCCATCTTTGGAACTCCGAAAGTCGCCGTCAATGAATGGAATTTTTTTGCGGCTCCTCCAGGTCAGTACAACCCAATTTTTGATTCTGTCTGGACCGCAGCGCACAATGCTGCTGCCATGATTGAAATGCTTAAGCAAGAACCTTACATAATCGTTCGCAACGGTGGCTGCAGCATTGATGTTACAAACCCGCATTCTGAACGGGACGCTGATTTTATTCTGATCACCAAGAATTATCTCAAAAAACCATCCTATTCTGCCATGGAGGGCATTAACAGATTTCTAAATTTTCCCCACTTGGTCTCTGTTAAATCCGACAGCCGGCATTTCGTTGCCCTGGCAGGGCTATCTAAAGATCAGCAAAGCTTGTATCTCGCCGTAAGCCACTATCCCTTCATGCAAATGCTAAACGGTTCAGAGCGATTCCCGTTTCATGTCGATATTGATCCCATAGAAAGAGAGCTATTAGCTGCTGAAAAAGAGGACATCAAGGCTAAAGACTATCGGATTACGCTCGATTCTCTGCCTTTTGCCAAGAGCGAGAAGATTCGGTTTCGCTGCTACAGAGTTGATGAGAAGCTTAGGGGAGAATTAGTGGAAGAACGTGAATTCCCACAAAAAGAACGCATTGAGTTGGACCGAAATTCGCGGGCTCCAGGTGTGGACTTTATCATCATCGACGCGATGCAGTAGCTGTGTGATAAGGGTATGATACTCGGGTATCTCAGAAATCGAAAGATCAACATCCATTAAAAGAGAACGACTTGAAGGTAGTCCTCATATCACCCTATTCCGACGTAACGGCCTACGGTCTGAGGTCTCTTTCCTCTTACTTGAAACTTATGGGACATACTGTCAGGATGATATTTCTGCCCGACCATCGGGAAGAAGTAGATGATTTCAGGGAGTCGATATACGAATATCCTGCAGAGCTTATGGCAAGCGTTGCCGCGCATTGCGAGGGAAGCGACCTTATTGGGATTTCCCTCATGACCTATTGTTTCGAGAGAGTTGCCCAACTGACGGACTACCTGCGCAACTGCCTGAACATTCCTATCGTTTGGGGAGGCATTCATCCCACAGTTCGACCGGACGAATGTTTGCAGCACGCCCATTTCGTCTGCCGAGGAGAAGGTGAGCAATCGTTGGCAAAACTGGCCGAAACTCTCGAAGCGGGATCTCCCACGACAGCAATTCCAGGTCTTTCGTACAAACAAAGCGGCAAAGTCTTACACAATCCCTTGCCTCGGCTTGTTCAGAATCTTGACCTCTTTCCCCTGCCGGACTATGAAATTGAAGACGACTTTTATGCTCCTCTGGGGCTGCTTCCGCTGAAGCCAATGGACCAGGCTTCTTTTGCGTCATTAATGACCCTCAATCCGCTGGCAAACCATCTGCGAGGAGAAACTGTCTATCAGACGATGGCAAGTAGGGGGTGCCCTTATCACTGCGCATATTGCTGCAACAATTTTCTCCGTCAACTCTATAAAGGTCAAAACTATGTTCGATTTTTAAGTGTGAAGCGTTTGATTAGCGAGCTGGTCGTTGCCAAGACACGGTTTCCCTTCTGTAACATGGTTGTTTTTTCCGATGATTCTTTTTTTTCTGCTCCCAGATCATGGCTAGAAGATTTCGCAAGGGTTTATCGACAAGAGATTGGCTTGCCTTTCAGATGCCTCGCCAGCCCGCTGGCGATTTCTGAGGAGAAATTGAGCACATTGATTGGAGCGGGCTTGAAAGGTGTGCAGGTGGGAATCCAGAGTGGCAGCGAAAGGACCTGTCGGCTCTACCAGCGACAAGCTTCAGCCAGCAAGGTCATAAAAGCAGGAAAAATCCTCGCCCGATTCGTGCCGCCTCTCGAGCCCCCTAAGTACGATATCATACTGGATAATCCTTTTGAGGAGACCAAAGACATCCAAGATACTCTTCGGTTGCTGATGCAGATCGCTCCTCCGTACAAGGTCCAGCAATTCTCATTGGTATTTCTTCCAGGGACTGACCTCTATGCTCTGGCTGAAAGGGAGGGTTTTATTGAGGATGAAAGGAGACAGAGTTATCGAAAGCAATTCCACCTGGCACAAAACATCTACTTAAAACTACTGCTCAGTCTTACGGGTACGCGATTCCCCTTGCCTTTGCTGCGTATCCTGACTCACCCCAAAGTGCTTGACTGGTTCAATCGCCCGACCATTTTGCCTGTCTTAATCGTCTTGCGGCGTTGGAAAGTCAAGCTGCTGATGCATTATCGCAGACCAGCAGAGCTTCGGGATTAGGCCAAGGAACGACCATGGAGAAATGCCTGACGATCTAGAGGTTGCCACCCGATGAGAGTTGCCGTATTGGGAGCCGGCATTACCGGCTTAATTGCAGCACTGCAAGTGAAAGAGGCAAATCTTCCTGACGTAACGGAAGTCGCAGTCCTCGAAGAAAAATCGTATCCGGGAGGCTTGCTGCAAACGACCCGCCACAAACAATATTGGTGGGACAACGGCGTGTTCCTTTTCAGGGGCTCCAATTATTTGAACGAGTTGTTGCCTGATTTATTTCGGCCCCTTGAGCTGGTCCAAAAAGTCTGGTTGCGAGGCGCGTTGCATGAATTTCCCTTAGCCAAGGATCTTTTTTGGTCGCAGCGAAAGACGGCCTTGGCTTGGGCTGCTTGCGACTATATCTATTCTTATGCACGCACCCGTCTGGGATGGGATGGCGCCAATTTGCATGACTGGCTTCGCTATCGACTCACAAATCTACTGTTGAAAGTGAGTCAACTCGAAGTCTACATCGAAAAAATGCAAGGAAATCGGCCGGGGCAATTATCGCCATTGTTTGGAGAGCATCGCTTGCAGGGTATCCATGACATGACCAGGCCGGGCAGACTGTTCAGAATAGCAACCACCTCCCCTCGCCAGATGAAGAGAATCATCATGCTAAGAGATCCCGACACATATCCTTTTGTCGGAGGCGTAGGTAAGATTAGCGAGGGACTCGCTCAGCTTTGCATGAGCAAAGGAATTACAATTGCGTACGGCGCCGAACTTAAAGAGCTGATTCGCAGGGAGTCGGGCTTAGAGCTTCATTATCAGCACGAAATGAGCGCAAAGACATTGACTGCGGCTTATGTAATCTCAACAGTGCCCATCGAGGTGCTAGCTGCAGCCTTGAATCCGCCAATGTCAAAGAGGTGCCAGAATCATATCCGCGAGCTCTCTTACATGGATTTGAGGCTGGTTTTTTTGATCGTGAACCGCAAAGTGATTGTGCATGATTTCTTTGTTCTTTATTCTTTTGAGCCCCAGTACAAATGGAAGAGACTTTTGGCGTTCTCGTTGCCTGATGGCCATACTGCGGTGACCGTGGAAATAGCCTACCGATCGGGGACGGGAAAAGGGCTCGATGGGATCGACTCAGAAGTCGTTCGACAATTGACTGAGGATCTAAAGCTGTTTGAACCGAGTGAAGTGCTGGAGCAGCATACGACTACTGTTCAACGTGCCTATCCGATTTATCGGCTCGGTTTTGAAAAAAAACTTAAGGAAATCATCAGCGAACTTGAATCGGAAAGGCTCAGACTGGCCGGAAGGCAAGGTCGGTTCATCTATGTGACGACCCCTGGGGCTGTTGGAAGCGGCATTGAACAGGCGAATAAGGTGCTATCCAGTATACGCCGCGGACGTAATGCCTGATCACCTCGAAGCTCATCATCAAATACAGTCGACATCATGGCTATGTTGCCGTTGTCCTTGGGAGCCGCCCGCTCCGACCACGACTCAAGACTCAACAGGGAAGATGCCGCCTTATGTTAACCCGTACTGGTGTATGTTCAACTTCATCATTATCCATTTGATCATTTGATGAATGCCAAGGAACAACGGATCTGCCGATGCCCTGTTGAACAAATGCAAAATAGGCTTCGTTATCATTAACTTCAGTACCGGCCCTGGGACATTCGCCTTGGTTAGATCAATGATAAAGTTCAGGTATCCTCCCTTCGTTCTTTGGCCAAATGTTTTGTCGTACATCTCATCGTAGAGAAGTCCATCGGCACTGGCTTTCGTATAAAGTGGTGTTCCTGGGAAAAAGCTCAGTGCATAAACTCTGGCCCGAAAAGGTCGAGGGAGCCTGATCAGTAAACGAACGGTCTCCAACAAATCATCCCTGGACTCATAAGGGTTTTCAACTATGAAGTCGTAATAAGGAAAAAGCTTCCCTTTGTAGCTGTTGATTATTTTTGCAGCGTTGAGGGATTGTCGAGCATGCCCGACTCTCTCGCGCTTGTATAGCTTTATAATCCGATCGCTGCCCGACTGAATCCCCATGCCGACCGTTGTCAAGCCGGCATCAACGAGAAGGTCGAATTTTTTCTTTGTAACATTTGCCGGTGACACAAGGATATAGAAAGGCAGATTTATTCGTTCCTTGTATTTCTGAGCAAATTCTTCGATTTCGCTGAAAGAGCGGCTGGCAAATGTGTCGTCACAAAAACATACCTCGCCGATAAAATCGAACTCTTTTTTCACCACTTCCAATTCATTGATAACATTAACAATGTTTCTTTTCCGGAAGTATCGTCTGCCATATATCTGGTCGTTCAAAGGGGTCTCGCCGCAGAATGTGCACACGAATGGACAACCGCGAGCAGACAGAATTTGATATGCAGGCCTTGGCGGAAATCCAGGATTGAACGGTGGGAAGAATCTAAGCAGGTGCTGCAGCCAACTTCCAGCTGTCATCGGCTTGAGGTCTTCCCCCTCTAGAAGGTGGTGCTCGTTGAAGCTGTAATCGGGAAAAGGGAGCTCATTTAAATCATCTACCAACGGTCCGGCGCCGTTCGCCACGATTCGTCCGTTTTGCCTCAGCCATATTCCGGGGATTGCAGTCAAATCATCATTGTTCTCCATACGGTCAACCAGTTCTGGTAGAGAGCTTTCCGCTTCTCCCAGGCAGATCATGTCAGCAAACTCCAGGGATTCCTCGGGACATACGGTAGGATGGATGCCTCCCCAAATAATGGGAGCGGACAACCTTTCTTGCAGCGTTCGAGTGAAGTCGCTAGAGATATTGAAGTGATGAGTCATCAAGGAAATACCGATCAGGTCTGAATCGCTGCAAAGTTCAAGAACTTGATCCAGAACCCGACTACTGTAGCTGTACCGTGCCCGAGTTGTCCTGCGCCTCAAATCATCGAGTGTTGGCAAAAAGAGCAGTTGTGTTTTGTGGCCCCTTAGTCTTAACAATGAAGAAAGTATGCGAATGCCTATCGCATCTGTAGAAAGACCTAGGGAGACAAATGTTATCTTCATTCTTATGGACTCCACGGTTTCTTGTTCAGCCAGGTGTATGCGCCTTGGTTGTTCCACATCTTGCCATGAGTCATTAAGCCGCACCGATCACTTTCGGCTGACCGCCAAATCATTTGGCAATCTTGGTCCGGCTTCACAAAACCATAAGCTTTCTAGCCACCTTATTGATTAGATTGTGCATCCTTTTTGGGATCAGCTGTGGGCGCCAGGCAGAGGGATGCCAGAAAATTCGAGTCTGGACCGATTTCCATATTTTAGTCAGTTCTTCCGATGACAAGATCGGAAGAGCACATGTC
>JAVEVM010000724.1:0-3117 GCA_034005055.1 Desulforhabdus sp.
CACCACATCGTCATCTTCGCCGATGAAGACCAGGCCGCCGGAGCCGAGCATCGCTCCCACGCTGTCAAATGTGTCGAAGTCCAACGGTGTGTGAAGCAGATATGAGCGAACACCGGTGAGAGATAGAATGGCCCCCGATGGACCTCCGATTTGCACGCCTGCCAGTCCCTTGCCCTCTTGGATTCCCCGGCAGATCTGAATGATGTCGTACAAGGTTCGACCGAACCGCACTTCCACCAGCCCGGTTTGATTCACGATGCCGGCCACTGAGAATATCTTGCTCCCTCCGCTGCGCTCGGTTCCCTGCCGGGCATACCATTTGCCGCCCCGCTGGATAATGAGAGGAACGTTGGCAAAGGTTTCCACGTTGTTCAACAGGGTGGGCTTGCCCCAGAGTCCTCTGAATGTATTGGACACGGCTCCAAATGTCGGCTCCGCCGGCTCTCCTTCGATAGCGCGCATGATTGCCCTTTTTTCACCGGCTACGAAGGCGCCCGCTCCCAAACGGATATCGATGTCGAAGTGGCGGCCGCAGACGCCGAAAATATCTGTACCCAAAAATCCTTTCCGGCGTGCCTGGAAAAGGGCATGCTCGAGGCGGCGCACCGCATCTTCGTATTCCTTGCGCACGTAAATCACGCCGTAGCGAGCATCGGCTGCAATGGCGGCCAGCAGCATACCTTCGATGACCTGATGAGGCTGCTCCTGGATCAAGGTGCGATCCATGAATGCACCAGGATCCCCTTCGTCCCCGTTAGCTACGATTAGCTTGATCTCGTCTCTGTTCCGGTCTTTCTCCTCGACAACGCATTTTGCCAGCCGCACCGCGTCCCATTTTCGACCGGTCGGGAAACCCGCTCCTCCGCGACCTCTGAGGTTAGCTTCGCTGACGACTTTGATGATGTCCCGTGTGCTCCAGGCCGGCTCTCCTGAGAGCCCCAGTACCCGGTGGATCGAGGCATATCCTCCGTTGGCGATATAGGATACGATATCGTTGCCCGGCAGGCCGCCTGAAGCGAATCCGAGCACCAGTCGATCCTGGTCTTTAATGAACGATTCGTCTTCCTTTTGCGGCTGAGTCTCCGAAAGCCCTTCCTCTTTCATTGGCGGCGCCTGACTGGGGGGGCCGGAGAGGCAGATCAGCAGGTGCGTGCCGCCTTCTCTCCTGACCGCGATGGCGTTGGCATCATAGAGGCCCAGGTGCAAGGAGCCGCCGGTGCGCTCCACCCATACACTTCCATCCACCACCCGGGCCCGCGGCTTCAAGCTCTGGCAAAGCTCCTTCTCGAGAAAGGCCGCCGGGTAGTTGACGAAAGATTCGATCTGTGAAGCTGCATCCAGGATCACACAGGCGGTCTGCTCTGTTCCGTCTGGAGCGGTATAAAGAAAAGCGAGGCTGCTCGGGACAAATTGTCCAAGAGGTCTTCTCGTACCGTTCTGGCAGGCGAAAACCTGACCTGAAGCATCGATTCTAAGATGGTGCCCCGATACATTGAGCTTCTCCCTGGCTCTCTTTTGTGCGGGCGGGAATCCCCCGTCTTGAATGATATGAGAGATGCGCACCTTTTCCAGTAAGTCGCTTTCATGTCCGGGAGCCAGAATTTCCCTAATTCTGTTCAGGAACATGATCCGATTTTCATATTGGGGTCCCTTCAGAAGCTGTTCCAAAGTGCGCGGAATGTCTTCAACGGTGCGCTTGCCCAGGAAGGTATCCCTTGCTTTTATGACAGGAGCAAGGTGGCAAACTCCGAAGCAATCCATCTCAATGAATTGTATGCCGTGTCGTCCGATCTCTCCTTCCTCCGCCTCGATCTCTGCGGCAAGCCGTCGAGACAGATCGGGCTGGCCGCGCAGAAAACAGGCTGTACCTTTGCAGATGTAGATGATGATATCTCCGCCAGGGTCTGCACTGTACTGCTTGTATGAGGCAATCACTCGAATGATCTCGGTCGGATCGAGCGCGAGAATTTCGACAATCTTTTGAAACGCTTCCGGAGTGACGTAGCCGAAGATGTTTTGCACTTCCTGCAGTACTCTGGGTAGTCGAGCTTTCGATCCAAGCCCTGCTATAACATGATAGATGTCTTTGTGCTCTTCACGCTCGGCAATGGCTGCCACAACATCGGGGCGGAGCATGAAAGCATAAAGAAAATGCTGATGCTCTTCTTCGCTGTAAGAGACTTTGCGGGTAGAGTACTCCGGAAGGCGATTATACCGATCCATTTCCTGCTGCAATCTTTCGCGCTGAACCGTTGCCGGTGCGTAACACGTGGACAGCAAACGGCGGTAGGCTTCCTCGTGCTCGATCAAGTACCTGACAAAGCCGCTATGTCCTTTCGATCGGATGGGCAGAGCTTCAAGCAGAAACAGGGAGCCCTTCTCAAACGGTTTCAGCGGCAGCCGGGCCCCCTGTTCAGCCCAGTAATCCTGCGAGCTGCTATACATCATGTTCCAGCATGCAGCAGGCTCGAGCCGGGTATGATCCGGTATTGCTTCGCCCGAAACCGTCAGCCCCATGCTGTGAGCTAAAGACTGAACCAGTAGTTGGAGGACTTTCACGTTCAATCGATCGAAGCGTTCGGAGAGTACTTTCAGTGCGTATCGAGCATAGGTTAAACCCATGAGGTTGCCGCGCGCTTCAGAGATCAAACCGCGCACGGTATTCTCATAGACCGGCCAGTTTTCTTCGCGAAGCGCTTGAAATCGAGCCAGCTCTTCAGACAAAACCGGATTATCGTGAGTTGTCGACGTCAAATATTCCAGGATCATTTCCAAAACATCTTGCTCGCGCCAGTCGATGCGCGATAGGTGACTATCGAACAGGCGGACTAAATGGCCCTGCGGATCGCTTCCATGCAACCCTTTGCGCTCCTGCAACATGCGCTCTCGGAAGCTTAGGAAAGGCTGCGGGTGCTGTTCGAAAGCCACTCGAAGCTGGCTCAGGCTGAGGCGCAGGGTGCACACAGCCTGCGCCAACTCCGGCAGGAAACCTGGTATGCGGCTATCGGTTGGACCCCAAAAGTATTGATGAGTTTTTTCGTGCAACGCGATCCATTCGTCGGGACTCATTCGAGGAGTCGGGACTACAAATGTGTTTTCCGTTAGCATCGTGTCGGA
>JAVEVM010000725.1:0-3114 GCA_034005055.1 Desulforhabdus sp.
GGGGTAAGATCACGGTACTGGCTGATGTGAGGCTGAACCCGATAAGCAGGAAACCAAATTTTTCAAAGAGGGCGTTGGCACAGGAGCTTGCTAACCACCATATTCAGTACGTCCATTTCAGAGAGCTGGGCACTCCGCAGAACTTGAGAAATGAATTGGCCGAAACAAAAGACTACGGAAAATTCAAGGTTGACTATCGGAATTACTTGGATACACGACAGCATGCTCTTGAGGAATTGGATCGCCTGGTCAAGTCAAAGGTGGTTGCTCTCATGTGTCTTGAAGCTGATCCAGAAAGATGCCACAGATCGGTCATAGCTGCCGCCATAAAGGAAATAGGTCGGAACGGTTTGCGCATACGAGCACTCTGAGCTATCGCCATTGAAACATGTTAAGTTGTGTTCCCTGCCTCTTCGGGGGATAGAAGAACCCTAGTATACAAAACGTTCTCGGTCTTCTTGCCATGTTGCCCATAAAGAAGTATACGTCGTGTTCCTTTGAGCAAAGTTGAGCGAATTTCTGTTTCATTTTTTCTTGCCACATACTTGACTTGGACACTCTCCGGTAAAGCTGCCCGAATTCCCAATCAAGGATGCTTATATCGTGTCCAGCGCATTCAGGATGATCACAGTTAAACTTGATCAAGAATCTATAGGGAATCAGTTCAAGTTCCTTCTTTTCCACCAAAAATGAGCGTTGCCCGATGATTTGTATCTTCTTATGGGTCTCCTCTGCAATTTCAGAATCTGTCTTCTTCTGAAAATGAAAGTGCGAAATTTCTTTCGGTTTAATTATTCCGAGTGATGTCCCGTTAAGGCTTTGGCTGTGTTGTAGATCCTCAAGCGAGCCAAAAACATTAAGCGGTTTGATAGGATCATCTTGCTTCGGAACGACCAGCCCTTCTCAGTTTCGACAAATTCTCCCACCCGTATGGATTTATTTTGGATCTTGTAGCTTTCAGGCCGGCTGTCTCTTGAGTTCTTATCTATCTTGGCGTGTACCCACTGATACTTTCTGAACTGTTGTTCTCCCACCAGGGTTCGTGCGCGAAGTCTTTTTTGCTACTGGGCGTCAAGAGAGCTCGGCATAAGTCAGGCTGACTTGGCGCGAAAGCTTAACATTTCTCCTGCAGCTGTAACTTTTTCCATAAAACGAGGAGAAGAAATGGTGAGAGAGTACAACTACTCCTTATTTCAAACGGCGGATTTTGAGTCCGGGGAGTAAAAGTAAAAAACTAAAGGGCGTCCCTTATGTTGCCCCGGAGCCGATCGATTTCGTCCGCATAAAGAGGCTGATGTGGATTTTCGATGATGCGGGGCGGCTCACGCGCTGGCCCGCAAAGCGCAGTCAGCAGGAGCTTTGCCTATGGGTCATCTGGTCGAAGCTGCCTGCGCGGCGGGTTTTGACCGAAAAAGAGATCAACGGGCTTCTGAATGACTACCATCTGTTCGGCGATCATGCCCTGTTGCGCAGGTGGCTTTGTGACTATGGAATGATGATCCGGACCAGGGACGGCCGTGAGTACCGTCGGGTCGAAAAACATCCTTCCGCCGAGGCAATCGAGCTGATCGGCAGAGCTCGGAGCGCCCAATCCGTGTAGCGCAGCTCAGAAGTAAACCCGCGGACGTTCAGAAAGCTGTGGCCGAATGCCTTGGAGGAGCAGGAAAGCATACTCGGGTTAGCCAATGATTTTTCCGAAGCTGTGGAGGAATCCAAAGACTCCTTTAATATTCTTGGTACTCGGCAAGCGGTGAATTCGGTGACAGAGCGGAGGGTCGTGTTTACTTACCGGGATGTAGATCAAACCCTCGTACTGTGGGGTAAGTCCTTAGTTAAAGCGGCAGAGGGCAATTGAGCTGTCATTCAAGAAGTTCAAGCCGTTTCCCGACAGTATGCGGGTGCGAGGACTCACCTATAAAGAACCTGAGCGAGGTTGGTGTTCCTGCCTGGGGGTCCGGAGCATTCAGTTATATCTCTGACGAAACCGCTGATGCTTTGGACTCCCTCATATTGGAATTCCACGAAACACTTCCCGATCCTGCTGAAGAGTCTTTGGATATTGAAGGTCGCAAATTCCTAAGACGCCATGTCACAAAAGAAAGATCTGCAAAACTCATCGAGGCTTTCAAGGCTCAGTTGACCGACTTTACATGCTTAGCTTGTGGTTTTTCGTTCGAAACTGCATATGGGGCTTTGGGCATGGGATTTATCGAAGCGCATCACACAATTCCGATTGCCACACTTGCCGCAGAAACTGTGATGTCCATATCCGATCTGGTTCCTTTGTGTTCTAACTGCCATCGCATGCTGCAGACCATTACGGTCGATTTTGACGGTACTCCAGGAATGGGACTTCACCAAATTGGGAAAATACTGCTCCCGTTGTTCCAGGCTCAACTGATCAGGGCAACAATCAAAACGTTCACTGATCCGGCGCACAGCACGCGCATAGGCATCAATGGTTTTTTTGCTTTTGCCCTGCAGCTTGAGCAAACGCAGGTGACGTTGATAAAGTTCTTTAAATCGATTCGTTTTAGTTTGGTTCATGGTATATCTCCCTTTGTATTGATGGTGCCCGGAATTGGGCAATCCCGGGAGCGGTATACACTATTTTAAGATTTTTTCGCGCCGCGTAGCGGCTTTGTCCAACACCTCACCTTCCTATCACCAACTGCCTGAGAGGGGTGTGGTTGATCATTATATGCTAAAAGCCCACTGGCTTTTGGCGCGGGTCGGTCAGGCCGAATTTGTGTCGATGCCTTGACCAAATGCTAATGCCTTGAAAGGAGATGGCAGCCATGGAACATAAAAGATGGTTTTTTTTGGTCCTGGGAATTGTGTTGTGCGGTGCTGTTGTATCTGGATCGGCAGTCAGTTCATTGGGTGACGACGGTTTCTATGTAATCCCGGTAACCAATCCCAATATAAAAATCGCGGACGAAAATACGGCGATTGGCATGGGTGCGCTGCAATCGAACACCACCGGCGAACGCAACACCGCCACCGGCTATCGGGCACTTTTCTCCAATGTCTCTGGTTCTAATAATGTCGCCATCGGAATAGACGCACTCTACTCCAACGACAGCGGCTATGCCAACGTGGGGGTGGGCCCCG
>JAVEVM010000726.1:0-3098 GCA_034005055.1 Desulforhabdus sp.
GCAAGGTTGTGACCTTCAAATGCTCCGGCAAGCTGCGCAACAAGATCAACGGCAGCGAATAGACCCCCTCTTCGCGGAGACTCCGGGCCTTGCCAGAAGACCCGACCAATCCAATCCTTCAAAACTCTTAAGCTCACGCCCCACTCAGTGCACCGCCTTCCGTCGGCGTGGTGACCTGTGCAGCCAATCCGAGAAGGCATCGGCATGGATCGCGGCTGAATCAGCCCATCCATGGGGGCAATGCAGGCGACCGACACCCGCCCGCGGAACCCATCGACGCGACCTCCGCTTTCCAACGTTTCAGCCCGCGATATCGTAGAGTTTAATCTTGCTCAGCAGGGAGGGGATGCTGATCTCCAGCAGCTTGGCCGCCTGGGTCCGGTTGCCGCCGGTGGATTCAAGTGCCCGTGCGATCAGGCGTTGCTCCATGATGCGCTGGGCCTTTTTGATGGAAAAACCTTCAAAGAAGTCATCCATGCGCTTGTCGCCGCGTTTGATGCCGAACGCGGCCGGAAGGTTTTCCGGCAAAATGATGCGTTTGTCCGCCAAGACCACGGCCCGCTCGATGACGTTTTCCAACTCCCGCACGTTGCCGGGCCATTTATGCTCCAGCAGAAGGCTCATGGCGCCCGGGGAAATGCCCTCCGTGTCCTTGCCCAGGCGCTTCTGATAGCGTTCTAAAAAGTACTGGCCCAACAGCGGGATGTCTTCGGTTCGCTCACGCAGCGGCGGCACGTGGATCTGGAGCACATTCAATCGGTAATAAAGGTCTTCACGGAAAGCCCCGCGAGCCACCTCATCTTCCAGATTCTTGGCGGTGGCGGCGATCACCCGCACATCCACGCGATCGGTCTTCGCCGCCCCCACCGGCCGCACCTCGTGTTCCTGGAGAACCCGCAGCAGCTTCACCTGCAATGACAGCGGCAGCTCACCGATTTCATCCAGAAAAATGGTGCCCCCCTCGGCCTCTTGGAAAAGCCCCTTCTTGTTGCGGTCCGCGCCGGTAAAGGCTCCCTTGACATAGCCGAACAATTCGCTTTCCAGAAGGGTTTCGGGAATTCCCCCGCAATTGACGGGCACCCATGGCCTACCGGCGCGTGGTCCTCCCATGTGGATCCCCCGCGCCACGAGCTCCTTGCCCGTGCCGCTTTCGCCGGCGATCAATACCGTCGTGGTGTATTGAGCGGCCTTTTCGGCCAAACGGAACAGCGTTCGCATGGGCCGGCTGTTGCCCACCATGTTGCCGAAGCGGAAGTCCTGGCTGATCGCTTGAATCTTCTGTTTCAGGCGCATATTCTCGCGCCGCAGGCTCTCCCGCTCCTCGGCCTTCTTCAGGGCCAGGTAGACTTCATCGGACTTGAACGGTTTGGTGATGAAATCGTAAGCGCCCCGTTTCATGGCTTCGATCGCCATGTCGATGGTGCCGTAGGCCGACATCATGATGACCGAAGCGCTTTCGAGCTGCGGCGCGGCGGCTTCCAGAAAAGCCATGCCGTCCATACGCGGCATTTTAATGTCGCAGAGGATATAATCGTAACTTGTTTGGGCGATGCGCTCCAAGGCCTCCTGGCCGTCAGAGGCGGTCTCGATCTCGTATCCGGACGATCGCAGCATGGCCATAAGCATATGCCGCATGTTGGCTTCGTCGTCCACAATCAGCAGGCGTTTTGCACTGGCTTCGGTTTCCATCGTCCCTACCTAATCGCATTTCGCGACTGATGCGGCGGCCTTTTCCAGCGCCAAGCCGTTTCCGCATTCCGCGACAGAATATCAGCCGCTGCCGCCGCCTGCGGGTCCGTCGGCAATAAGCGGCAATTCCACCACCATCGACAGCCCCCCCCGGGGGAGATTGACGGCCTTCAGGCTCCCGCCAAAGCTTTCCACAATGCTGAAGCTCACGGATAGTCCCAGCCCCGTACCCTTGCCGGGTTCCTTGGTGGTGAAAAAGGGGTCGAAGATGTTTCCGATCTGCTCGTCGGGTATGCCGGGGCCGTTGTCCTGAAACTCGATGTGCAACATCGCCTGCCGCCTGCGTGGGTCTCCAATATCAGCTTCAGCGATAGTGGTCCTGATCACCAGCCGACCTTCAGTCCCGGGCTTACCGCTGCCTACGGCATCGGCGGAGTTGATGAGCAAATTCAGAAACACCTGCCGCAGCTGCGAGGGGTCGGCCAAGACGCGATCCCTGGAAGCCTGCAATTCGTAACGCAACTCCATACAGGCGAAAATAGGTTGACAACGGCAGATATCGCCGATTTCCTCCAAGATGCCGTGCACGGCAACCACCTCGGAACCGCTTTTGGACGGTCGCGAAAAATCCAGAAGCTGCCGGATAATCGAATTGATGCGTTCGACTTCCTGCTCTGTTCTGCGGATGAAGTCGCGCTTGTCTTCATCGGGGATAGAACTATTCTGAAGCAGCACCAGGTAGCCCTTGACGATGCCGATGGGGTTGCCGATCTCGTGGGCAATACCGGCTGAAAGTCTTCCGACGGTGGCGAGCTTCTCGGCCCGAATCATCTCCTGCTGCGTTCGAGCCAAGTTTCGGTTCGCTTCTTCCAGTGAGCTTATGGTGTTCTGCAACTTCTGTTTATCTTGCGCGATGCGCATCAGCATTCGGTTTAAAGATTTGGACAGCCGGCTGTATTCGTTGTCCTCCGCTTCGTCCGTGAAGAAACCGCCTTCATCATGGAGCTTCTCGAATTCCTGGGCCCGATTCAAGAGCCTTTGCAGCGGTTTAACGGTGATTTGGTTTAGGCGGTACAGACCCAAAAAAGTGAGCAAACCAGTGTTGATCAGAATGTAAATCAGGGCGATGTGCTGCGTTCGCCGCAGCATATCATAGACGCTGTGCAACGAAAGCTGCAGACTGGCGCCGGCGTCTGCCTGCTGAGGCAGCCGGAGAGGAGTGGATAGCTGAACATACCCCCGCTGCCGCCAAAATATCCCAAACGTCTGCCCATGAAAGTCGATGGCCTCGCGGCCGTTGGTGGCGGCCTCTTGTGCGGCATGCCGAAGCTCCTCGGCACCGCCGCAAAAGCTCCCTGAGGACCAGGCGGCCGGCATCTCGGAGCTATGGATGGCCACACATGAAATGC
>JAVEVM010000727.1:0-3095 GCA_034005055.1 Desulforhabdus sp.
GAGATTCATATCCGTATGGGGCAAAAAGAGAGCCGCAATGTAATGATCCATGTAGGATGGCGTCTCAGATAGCTCGAAGTTAGTCATCTTTTTCGTTACCTCGACCACATCCAGGCGTAAACGATTGGTCAAACCCCCCATGCGGCAGCCCAAAAGTGAGCCGTTTCCGATATAGGTCACTTTCTGCGGATCGGTCTCCGGCAGCAATCCGATCACCATGGCTCTTTCCAGATCGACGTAGCTGCCGAACCCACCCGCTAAAACAATTCTATCAATGTCTTTCAGGGTCAGCCCAACTTCTTCAAGCAGAGTTTGGCAACCACTAAATATCGCTCCTTTGGCCCGAATGAAATTATCGATGTCGGTTTCGCTCAAAGTGATGTCCCGGTCGATTTGCGTCTCTTCGGCCCAGACCAGGACATACTCATAGACGCCGTCGGCCTCGCGTACCCGATCGGTGGCGAGATCCCGATGAAATTTGCCCCGGTTGTCGATGACTCCCATTTCAAACATAACGGCAACCATGGTAATAAGCCCCGATCCGCAGATGCCTTTGGGCCTAACGTTGCCGATGGTTATGATCATCGGTTCAAGCGATACCGGATCGATGGAGAAGTCCTCGATGGCGCCTTTGGCGGCACGCATGCCGAACTTAATGCCGCCGCCTTCAAAGGCGGGACCGGCGGAGCAGGCGGCACAAGCGAACCAGTCTTTGTTGCCGACCACGATTTCGGCATTGGTGCCTATATCCAGATAAAGAGTGACCTCTTCTGCGCGATAGAGTCCGGCACCCATGACTCCCGCTACGATATCGCCCCCAACATAGCTTGAAATAGCTGGATATACCAGGGCCGTGACATGGTCGCTCAGTTCCAATCCCAGATTACCGGCCTGGATGGGCGGAAACAGGGTGGCAGCCGGGACATAGGGTGAGCGACGGATATAGCGGGGGGTTATCTTCAGCAGCAATTGGGTCATGGTGGTGTTTCCGGCTAAAATGATGCTCGATATTTCATCGAGTCCGACCTTCGCCTGTTTAACGATCTTTCGAATAATGGTGTTGATGGTTGCGATAACCACCTCATGGAGCTTTTCCAGTCCTTCCGGTTTTTCGGCGAACACGATGCGGCTGAGCACATCCTCTCCGTAGCTGATCTGGCCATTGAATTCCCCATGCTGGGCCAGCACTTCGCCGGAGATAAGGTCGACCAGCTGGCCATAGACGGTGGTGGTGCCGATATCCACAGCAATGGCAAAGTTGCGATCGGTGGTATCTCCCGGTTCGATGTTGATGATGTGTGTTTTGCGGCCTTTATGGACAGGACGAGCCAGGGTGGCGGTAACCTTGAAATCACTGGCGCGCAGAATGTCGGGAATCTTGCGTATGACCGGCAGGCGCACCACCAACCGGTGCTCATTGTATTTGGCCTTAAGGAAGCTGATCAACCTCGTGACATCCGGCAGGCGGTCGTGGTCGCTGGGTGCAGGCAGCTCCAAATAGCGTTTCTCTACGGGCGGTATATACAAACCGTCTTCTTTCAACTGCTCGAAATCAACCTGGTGGATGCGTGCCGTTTTGCGTGGCACCGCCAGCTTGTTGAGGACGCTCACATCGACTTCAGATTCAACGGGAATTCGCACGACGAGATCGCTGCGAATAGTGCTTTGACACGCCAGCCGGTATCCTTTCTGCAAATCGTCGGCGCTCAGCTTTTCCGTGATGCCCCCTTCAACCGTTCCATCCTCGATCAAAACCCGACACTTCCCGCAAACCCCGGCACCGCCGCACGATGCATTGATATGGATAGCGGCTTCCATGGCGGTTCGGATAAGGTTATCGCCGTCGGCGACGGTGACCGTCTTGTTGTGGGGATGAAATACCACCTTATGCTCGTTCATGTTATGATTCCTCTCTGTTCTGCACATCCAGGCAAAACATAATCAGGTTAAGTATTTTCTTCCAGAGATCAAGCAAAAACAAGAACGGGAGGTTTTCTGTTGTAACGGTGCAACGTTAAGATTGTTTGCGAGGAGGAGGATTTGTGCAAAGTGGGCTGGATATGTTGAGCTGTCCGGTCTGCAGGATTTCTGATTGGTGGGCTACCATTCGTAGATCAGCCGAGCACCCTTTGTAACACCTGGTTCAGCTCATCGAGATTGTAGGGCTTGGCGACTATTCCTTTAAATCCGTATAGTTCGTGGTTGGCCATGGTTGGATCATTGGAGTATCCGCTGGAAACCACAGCTTTTATCTGAGGGTCCAGTTCCATGAGCTTCTCCATGGCTTGCTTGCCGCCCATACCGCCCGGTATGGTGAGGTCCATGATGACCGCGTCGAAAGGCTTCCCTTTTGCTCTAGCCTCTGAATAGAGCTGGATAGCTTCCACTCCGTCCTCGGCCAATCCAACTTCATATCCGATGTAAGTGAGCATTTCCCTCGCGATTTCTCTGACAATTTCTTCATCGTCCATCACCAGGACTCTCCCTTTACCCGCCAACTTTGGAAACAATTCCGCTTTCTGAGGAGAGACGTCCTCTTCGGCTGTCGGTAAATAGATCGTGAATACCGAGCCTTGCCCCAGTTTCGAGCTGGCTTGCACAAGGCCGCCATGTCTCTTAATGATGGAAAATACCACGGCAAGACCCAAGCCGTTTCCTTTGGATTTCGTGCTGAAGTAAGGATCGAAAATTTTCGGAAGGTATTCGGCCGGAATACCCATTCCATGGTCCTTCACCAGTATCTGGACGTATCTGCCGCTCGTCAACGGCAATAAGCCATGTTCCTCAACCGCTGTGTTGCGTGCTTCGATCTCCAGGACGCCGTCGGTCGGCATGGCCTGGCATGCGTTTATGACCAGGTTGCTCATCACCTGACTGATCTGGCTCTCATCCGCCTCGACCGGATGCAAATCATCTGCAATGTCGAACCTGCATTTGATCCCCGATCCGTGAGAAGCGAAAATTGTCGAATCCTTTAACAGTTCACGAATACGCATGGGCTTTTTGACAGGGTCTCCGCCCCGAGAAAAAGTCAGTAGCTGCATCGTCAAATCGCGGGCGCGTAAACACGACTTTTCAGCTTCTCCCAGCCTTTT
>JAVEVM010000728.1:0-3093 GCA_034005055.1 Desulforhabdus sp.
CGGTTCGATCGAGGCATGTGTGAGCTGCTCCGGCAAATACACCAACTCGGGCGACGTATCCTTCAGATCGAGCCCTACCTTGAAATGCTGCTGGAAATTCACGAGCTTTTCTCTGCTGGCAAAGCCAAGGAAGACATTATGAGGCTGCCGGGGTTGAAAGGAGTGTACCGGGCTGAAAGGAATGCAACAGGCGCCCTCGTTGCTTATTACGCAAGCAGCGTGCGCGATCCATTCGCCCAGGTAGTGGAAGCGGTAAAAAACTTTGCCAAAGCCGATGCCATGCGGCTTACTTTGCGGGAGCAACTCCGTTCCCAAGCCATTGCCTCTCTGGTTGCAGATCAGCAATCGCTATTCGTTGAAGCGGGCTACATTCATTATCCCCTTTACCTTTATCTTCACAGATTGTTGGCGCCCGGCAAGAAGGTTTGCGTTACCTATCTGCTGGGAGAGGCGATCAAGGCAATGGGTGGAAAGCGCCGCAACCTCGGGCCGGGAGACATTCTCACCCTGCATTATGCTCTTCGGCACGATATAGGGAAGGCTACAGCGGATCTGCTGGCGGCCAGGAGCCTGGTCTATATCAAACTTATCGAGAAACAAGAACTGGTTCCAGGCGATTCCCGGTTCCCACACGCGGAAAACGAAATAAAGATCAACCGCATCGTTGATCGCCTCTCTTTTTCCGATTGTGAAAAGATCTTTGACCGGATTCGATTTGTTGACCGGAAAGAAGCCCTGAAGTTAATAAACGAGCAACTCCAGATCTTACTCAGCATGGTTTGAGTCGATTAGAATGCTCACGGCATCCTCATCTGCCTGATGAAGCGATATGAACGAAAAAGTTATTCCTTCCCGGAACGAAATCGCCCCTGTCTTCGGGATCTGTTATCATCTCACCGTAAAAGCATACCGAGAGCTACCGGGGATTATCCTCGATCACATCTACCATGACGAACAGCCCCCTTTTTTTCTGAGCGGCATGAACAGCTCAGAGAATAGGTAGATCAGTTTTCCCGGTTACGACGACGCCGACGGCTGCCGATGACGATCTGGGCGGAACTGATCTCATCGACAACCGTACCGCTTCGCGAGGGTTCGCTATCGCCTCATGATGCAAGCTCTCTAAATCAACATCAAAAAAAGAGCTGCGCTTAAAGTTGGCGTCAGTTCGCCATCAAGAGGTGGTGGATTGACTGTCAGTGCGATCTTCATCCGTCAACTATTCGTAGCGTAAGCGACAAAATTTGTCTTGACAACTTGACTAATTACATCCAGTATGGCCTCACCTGATTTTGAAAAACGAAGGCAGTAACAAAATCGTGCTTAATCCTCAATCACCTGTTCCCTTGTATCATCAGCTGGCGGACATCCTCCTGGCCAAGATCCGCGCCGGTGAATATCCGCTCGGCTCCAGAATTCCATCGGAGCACCGGCTGGCCGAAACTTACCGTATTGGGCGGCCAACCGCCCGGCAGGCTACCGATCTGCTGGTGCGAAGACGAATCTTGACGCGCCGAAGAGGCTCGGGCACTTTCGTGCGTGCCAACGACAGTGAGGTGGATCTTTTTTCATTGGCCGGCACTATTTCGTCTTTTCACAAAAGAGGGATTTCTCTTAACACCCGGATTCTTCATAAAATCGAGCTAAGGCAGATTGGTCGGGATGCGGAGAATCCTTTCTCCGGCGGGACGGCCTACTTCGTCTCTCGCCTCAGCTGCGTCGAGGAAATGCCGGTTTTGTTGGAGGACATCTATTTGCATCCGGAAATCTTTGCCGGAATCGATGGCGTCGATCTTGCGGACCAGTCACTTTCCAGAATTGTTGATGAACGCTACTACATGAAGCCTACGGGCGGTAAACAAAACTTCAGGATCGGGTATTTGGAGGGAGAGAAAGCCCGGCGCCTGGCTGTCACTTCGGCCTTGCCGATCCTTTTGGTAAAGCGGTTTTTGCACTTTGCACAGGCCAAGAACGCGATATTTTCGGAGCTGTACTGCCGGACAGACCAATTTGTGTTTTCACAGACAATCAGAGGAATTGCCGATGATTAAGCGAGGCTATTACGCCGAGTTCGGAGGAGCGTATCTCCCGGAAATCCTGGTGGCCACTTTTGATGAGCTGGTCGAAACGTTCAACACCGCCAAAAACGACCCCAACTTCTGGCAGCAATATGAGGAGGTGATGTCCAATTACTCCTGTAGACCGACTCCGTTGACCTTTGCCGAAAATCTCAGCCGACATTTTGGAGGCGCACGCATTTATATCAAGCGGGAAGATCTGAATCACACCGGCGCGCACAAAGCGAACAACGTGATCGGGCAGGGGCTGCTGGTGAAAAGGATGGGCAAAACCCGTGTGATTGCCGAGACCGGTGCCGGACAGCACGGCGTAGCAACCGCCACCATGGCCGCCAAATTCGGTTTCAAGTGCACCATCTACATGGGGGAAGTCGATGTGGAGCGGCAGCGTCCGAATGTCTTTTGGATGGAAAGGCTGGGAGCCGAAGTCATTCCGGTGCGGGAGGGAACCCGGATTCTGAAGGATGCCATTAACGAAGCCTTCCGCGACTGGGTGTCCAACATGGATACCACCCACTACGTGCTCGGCACCGCTTGCGGTCCGCATCCTTTTCCGGAAATGGTCTCTTACTTTCAATCCATCATCGGCCGGGAAGCGCGCAATCAGGTTTTGCGGCAGACAGCCAAACTGCCGACACGGGTGTATGCCTGTGTGGGCGGTGGCTCGAATGCGATGGGGATTTTCAGCGGCTTTATGGACGATGCGGTCGAACTGGTCGGGGTCGAAGCGGGCGGAAAAGGTCTGAGCTCAGGCTATCACGCATCGCGGCTTTGTTCCGCGGATGCCAGTGTTGGCGTAGCGCAAGGATATAAATCCTATTTTCTGCAAAACTCCGACGGCCAGATGCTGGAGACTCACAGTGTCGCCGCGGGGCTGGATTATGTGGGGGTTTCGCCGATCCTGGCGCACCTTAAGGAAGCCGGACGGGTGCGGTTTGAGGCCGCAACTGATCGGGAAGTGGTGGATGCGCTCGCACTCACCATTCAGAAGGAGGGGCTGATACCGGCTCTGGAA
>JAVEVM010000729.1:0-3089 GCA_034005055.1 Desulforhabdus sp.
TGAAGACCTCACTCCACACCGTGTACTCAATCCGCCCCTTGGTCTTGCCGTCGCTGTGGGTGGTTTCGTACATCCAGCCAATGTCTTGTTCGAGTTCTTTGAGCAGTTGCTTGCCAGCTTTGGCAAAAGCTTCCACGTCGAGCGGGATGTTGTAGTTGGCGCCAATGAAGGTGGCTGCAGGAGAAAGGTCATTGATGACAGCTCGCCGAGCGCCCCACTTGGGAGCTTGCTTGCCTTGCTTTTTCCACTCCATCTCCAGTTCACGCCGATAGGCCGCAGGCGCCAATCCGCACCACTGCGCGGCGACACCGGTCATGCCCGAGCCGCCGAAGGCATCCAGAACAATGTCACCCGGTTCCGTGTAATGCAGGATGGACGGAACGATGGCCAGATGCGGCACCTTGGTGTGATACGAGTGAGCTCTGTAAAGCGGATCGGTTTTTCCTACTCTAACATCGACAGTTTGAGGCTCTCGGCTATACGCCACTTGAGAGTCGTAAGCACTCCCATAGTGCTCGACGAATTCCCCCAGCCAAGGGTTCGGGCAGGCGGTGTAATAAGGCGGATCGGACATGGCCAGGATCGCCTCATCGGTGCCCTGCGGAAAGCCTTCCTGCTTGCGGAATTCTGGATCTTTCAGCTTTTCAGCCAGCAGCTTCAGATAATGATCACGGCGAGCGCTATCGTTCTCAAAAATCTGCCCCAGGCACTCAACTGGTTCTGCCGCTGCGTCCTGGGATTCAAAAAGGGATGTCATCGTCAAGTTCTCCGGCATTGTGGGCCGTTTTTTCCAACTGATTTAAGCCAAAAAGCTATTCAACGCTTTGAAAACTTTCTCAAAGCGATCCAAGGTTCCAGCAACTGAATCGTCTTCCCCATCGAGCATCTGAGGATTTCTCATCAGGTAGTCGGCGGGCACATAGTGGCCGAAGTCAGGGGCGTCAGCCGGCAATGTTCGACACAGCGCCTCCATCTGCTTGACGATGCGGCATGTATTCTGATCGGCCTCGCTGGCTTTCTCGACTGTGATTTCGCCTTCCTTGAGGCCTAACGCCTGGTTGACCAGGGTGCAGTAGAAGGTGCTATCGAATAAGTCCTCCACATCACTTTCAGGCTTTTCTGTGAAATCAGCTGCGGTGAGCACTCTTTCGGACTTTAAAATCTGGCTTTGTCGCAATCTTTCGACCTTGCTTTTGTCACCCTTCCCGTAATCGCATAGCACAGCCATGTTGAGATTGTTGCCGCTGAAGAGTGAGGAGAAAGACCACACTTTATCCAGCCCGCCGGTGGGGCAGATTGTCCAACGCTCATCTAGGCCGGTTCTGCCCCTGGCTTGCAATGCTCGCGATACGACTTGCAGATAAACAACGTCGGACGGTCCCTCTACCAGCAAACAGTTTTGGCCAACAAATAGGGACTGAGTGATTTCGTAGCCGAGGTGGGCCTGCAAAGGGAAAAGCGTATCCTTGTCAACCGAAAGAACGTCGGCGGATACCTTCGTGCCTTTGACGACGGGACGACGAGGGTCGCGGTAGTCGACAACGTCTTCGACAACACGAACATCTTCAAGGCGCTGGGCTGGTACCATGAAGGGCGAGTGGGTGGTGTAGATAACCTGGTGCTCTGGCAGTATCCGCTCTTCGATATACCGCAAAAGATCGGATTGCGCCTTGCCATGAAGCGTTAAGCCCGGTTCGTCTAGAAGAATTATCGCTTGGCCGGCAGACTTCTTGAGCTGCTTGAATTGCGCGAGGAAGGAGAAAAACCAGACAAAGCCTGCGCTTCGTTCCGACAGAGGAACCGTCACGCGATGATGCTTGTTCTCAATCCGGATTTTTGCGATTTTACCGCTGTTGAACGGGGGTGGGTCATTGGGCCTCCCCTCATTGATTTCAATTTTGATGGCCAGGGCGTCGTTCTGGGTCCAGAACTCGAAAATCTCATCGGTGATGTCGTTTGACGCCCCTTCGCACTGGGCTACCAATTCCTCATGTTTTGCAGCATCGCGGAGCTCCTCTATGGTGGTACCCGCGTACTCCAAGAAATCGAGGAATATCCTGTCTCCGGAGCTGACCTTTCCTTGTTTCTTGTCTTCTGCAAGTTTGTTCAGGGAAATTTCGCCTGACATCCTTTCAAAGTGAGATGTATAGAAGAAAGTAGGCTTTCGCTCGTTGAGGAGGTCGATAGCTGCAAGCACAGGGCTCCCATCCCGGAATTTCTCAATGGCTTGCATGAGAGCGGTCTGCGCTTCCGACCGCTCAGGAAGGCCTTTGAGTGCCGCCAACGCATCCCTTCCAGTCTTGATCTGCTTCAGGTCGCCCTTGTCTTTAGCATTTAGCCCGTGGCGTACCTGAAGCTTGCGGATGCACTCCTCTTCGTTAACCGGAATGCTCCAGGTGTTTCCGCGACCGATATAGCTGGTGATGACCACTTCTTTGTCTTCGAGAACATCTGCTCCCAGAAGATCTTCCAGGGCTTCCATGTCATCGTCATCTAGCCGCCACCAGCTTTTGGCAACAGGGGATACTTCATTAGGGTGGCGCTCATTAAATTTGCTTAGATAGCGGCGCGGGTAGTCTCGCGTCTTGTCGTAAGCATAATCAGAATCAGAAGGGGCAATGCCTTGGATGGCATTAAGTATCGCGGTCTTCCCCGCCTCGTTCTTTCCGACCAGGCATGTCATAGCGCCGACCTGGAATTCGCCGCTGTCTTCGACAGATCGAAAGTTGGTGACCTGAACTTTTACTAGCTTCATTTTTATTGCCCCCTATACATAATCCTGAGTTGACCTCACTCCACCACAAACCGCAGTTTGCTGGCATCCTTACCCTTGCAACGCTCGGTCATAAATGACTCGAAGCGGCGGCGCAGATCTTCAGGCGTGGCCGGAGAGCCGCCGGTCAGCAGCGCCTGTTTGATGTCATCGCCAGTGACCAGGATCTTCTCCAGGCCGGACAGCGCTTCCTGGATGGTGGCCACAAATTCCGGCGTGACCGGGTCGGGCAGTGTTTTGGACGCCAGGAAGGCGGTAATCAGCTCGCGCTGGCTGGCCTTCAGCAACTCGAAGTTGGCCTGGATGATGGGGTCAT
>JAVEVM010000006.1:0-14332 GCA_034005055.1 Desulforhabdus sp.
TTATCCCCGAGCCTATGAACCGTGGAGCGAGGTAGAAGATCAACACCTCAGGCAAACGTATCGCAAAATAGCGAGTCCCAGCAGATTAGCCGACATTTTCCTCAGGCAGCCGGGTGCTATTCGGGCCAGGCTAAAAAAACTCGGGCTATCATGAGACTTTTTTAAAAAAACTGAAACTTATGCAATCCCAGAAGAACTTGGTTAGTTGGTTGTCACCCTGGAGTTATTTACCATGGAAATGTTATTTGGGATTGATGGAAGCAAGGATGTGAGAAGATGAGCACCTCAAGATTTGTCATATGCATCGATAACTCGCACTACCCGGCTTCACTGGAATTGCACAAAGTTCATTGAAGGTTTTCAGGGTTAGCCATACAATAGAGTAAATCGTATGGCTAATGAGAGGAGACGACGATGCCCAAGCTGGTGAAAAAGACGATGCAGATGAATCAGGAGTACATTGACAGGCTGCGGGAAATCTTTGGGGTGCGGACGGAAAAAGAGGCCGTCAATATGGCGATGGAGATGGCTCTGATCGATGACGAGATTATTAAAGCACATCAGCATATGAAAGCAGAAGGAGATATCATCGAAGAGGTTTTCAGATGAAGGTGATGTTCGATACGAACGTCTACATCTCCTATATTCGAAGCGGGCTCCACAGCGATACAATGGAAAGGCGCGGCACCGTCAAGTTCATTGCAGAGACTGTGCTAATGGAACTTTGGGCGGGCGCCAAAACCGGCCGGGCTGAGAGGTTCCTGCAAAAAAGCTTGAAACCTTACGTCACGGCCGGACGGGTCGTGAAGCTCAAAGCAAAGCATCATGTCGCCATCGGCCAATTTATTGCGCATCTGCCGAAACAATACGGCACCTTGATCCAGAAAGCCGGTTTCTTGAACGATATTCACATTGCCTTCATGGCAGTTTCCATTGGAACGGTCCTCTACACGGAAGACCGGGATCATTTCGAAATTATACGGACCGGACTACCGTCCGTTAAAGTCGAGTTTCTTCAGAACAAATAATCCGGGAAAAAATGAGAATACGTGATTTTCTGAAAGAGACTGTGATTTGGGGTGGCCCTCAAGATGCCATAGGCGGTGGTAACTGTCTATCATCCTGACTCTGCACGCTGGCCCCACTGGCGAGAGAGGAAAAGAGAGCTCGGCCGCTTTGCCGACAGCTCACATAGGACGGAGGTTCCAAAATGTTATTAGAGTATATCCAGGCAGCGCTCCGCCATGCAAAATATGAAATTCTTCCGGAAGATCAAAGCTATTACGGTGAGATTCCGGAATGCAGGGGGGGTTACGCAAATACCGCCAACCTTGAGGACTGTCGCGAGGAGCTCCGGGAGGTCCTTGAGGAATGGGTTTTGTTCAGAGTTCACAGAAACCTCACTCTGTCCATTATAGACGGCATCGAGCTGACGATCAAGGAAGTCGCCTGATGCCTCCCTTCGGACCCGTCAAAAGAAAAGATCTGATCCGGAACCTGAAGCGACTTGCTTCGAAGGCCCCTTTTCCGGGGGAAAACAACCAATTTGTGGTCAAAGGTGAGATCTCCATACGAATCCCCAATCCTCATCAACGAGACATAGGAAAGGAGCTTCAGGCAAGAATCCTGAGCCAGGCGGGAATCAGCAGGGAAGATTGGGAGAAGCTTTAAAATACCTGATACCTGGCATGTTTCGTGGAGGAAATCACATGTCGAACCCCATGGACCATCTCGGCAAACTCATCGGCAACACGGCAGCCCGACCAATCTCAAGGTCGCCCTGCGAGATTCATTTTCCGCTCGACGCGGGGAATTTGTGCGCATTCCCCATGTGGACCGGACCAGTGCAAGCGAAACGCACTGTTTGGGACGGATTGTGAGCATTTCCCGCAGCAACGTACTCTACTCCGAGGCTCTCGGCGAGGGAATGGGCGAGGTGAACGTGCTGCCCGGTTCCATGGTGAGTGGTGAAACGCTTTACGCCAGAGCTCGCTATTTCGGTCTACGCTACCGGACAAAAATCGGATGATTGTCCTCTCCTGGATTTCCTCGCTGAACTTGAGGCCAACCTTCATAGAGATCGCGAAAGATTCAACGGGAGATGGCAATAGAACGAGCCCGCCAGAGGGAAGCACGGTCCCATGGTGAAATACCTGATTATGAAGAAGGCTACCCTCGGCCGGGTTGGTTCGGTGATGAAAACTACCGAAAGATGCGGAGTCAGGACTTTGCCGATATGAAAAAAACATCGAGACTGAAAATTCATTCGAATCCGACCCGACTTCCCGTGTGAAGGCATCGCCTCGCGCGGCGTGCCGCCATGTGCCCCGCGGTAAGTGATGACGGGCGGGTAGTGAGCACAATCCCTTCATTGAGGATTTCCAATCTGTATCGATAATAGATAGGGCGATTGGAACTTAACCTGGAAGGTCTTTTGTCGGGTCGACTGATCATGTATTGACAAGTGTGCGGGCAACGAGTATAGTGGCCGCACTTTGATTTGCTGTTACAAGATCAGGTACTGCTCGTTTAAAAGGGAATCCCGTGTGATCCGGGAACGGTCCCGCCGCTGTGAACGGGGACGAAATCCGGCAAAGCCACTGAAGTGATGGCAGGCGGATTTCGGAAATCAGATGTCGGTAACTCTGCGCTTAATCCGATCTCTGATTTCTGACATCCGATCTCCATGTTCGGGAAGGCTCGGAAAGTAGAGCGATCCGTGAGCCAGAAGACCTGCCTGATGCTTGCTGGGGAATCGCTGCGAGGAGATAGCCGATGAACCGTTGAGGACCAAGTGACCCGGGATGCAATCCTTAGAGCTCAAAGCTCTAGGGATTTTTTTTTGGCCATTTGCCGAATATGCACCCGGCTCTTTTACCAAGCCGCATCGATCAAGGGAAGGAAGTGTGAAGCTTCCGCCGCCCCGCGACTGTAATCGGGACGAAAGCCGCACGGATGCCACTGTGATGACGGGAAGGCGCGGCGAGTAGGATGAACGTGAGCCAGGAGACCTGTCGATGCATCAAACCGATTCTCATTCCTCGAGGGAGGAAAGGAGGTCTTTAATTGAAGCCCGTACAACTACTCCTACTGGTAATCTTCCTTGTGTTCGCAAATGTGGCGCACGTTCTCTGTGCCACTGCCGAAGACGGCGGCGAAGTGGCGCGAAGCAGTTCCAACGAAGCGAGGTGGCGCACGAATGAAAAGGGCAAAGCGTACCAGAGCGAAGCCGAGCTGCAAATGGACGAAGTCGTGGTCACCGCGACTCTGCTTCCAACTCCTGCCCAAAAGCTGCCGGTTCGGGTTCAGGTCATTGCAAGGGAGGAAATCGAAAAAACTCGGGCCAACAATCTCTCCGAGCTTCTCATTGAAAAGTTGCCGTCGCAGTTCCAGAAGTATCCCGGAGCGCTCTCGGCGGTGGAAATTCGGGGTTTTCGCACGGATACCATGGGCAGCGATATTAAAGGGAGGGTGTTGCTCCTGATCGACGGGCACCGGGCCGGTACGGGCAATATCGCCGTCATTCCCGTGGACAACGTCGAGCGGGTGGAGATTGTGCGGGGGCCCGGTTCGGTCATCTACGGGTCGGCAGCCATGGGCGGGGTGATCAACATCATCACTCGCAAAGGCATGGGCAAGCCCTCGGTTCAGGGGACGGCGGAATATGGCAGCTTTAATCAGTACAGGGTAGCCGGTGAGGCCCTTGGGGGACTGTTTGATGAGCGGGTCGGCTTTTCCGGAACGGCCAGCCACCTTGAAAGTCAGGACTATACCGACGGCAGCAGACAACGGGTCAAGAACACCAAATACCGCGATGAGGCCTATGCTTTAAGCCTCCATGCGGCCCCTGTCGAAAACCATACGCTGTTTGCAAGCGGAAGTTATTTTCATATCCCTGTTGCCGGAACGCCGGGCCCCACCTATGCTCCCGACTTTGACGACCATAAAGAAGTCCTGCGCCGCTATGGCTCCATCGCCTACGACGGCAGCCTGCGGGATTCCGACGTAAACTGGCATATCAGCGGCTACGGCGTGTTCGATCGCAGTACCGCCAACGATCCGGCTGTCGAATGGGGCTACTCGTCTTCCACCACAGAAACGACCACGAACGGGGTAAGGAGCCATCTGAGTATTCCCACGTTTTCTCTGGGACGGATGCTGCTGGGGTTCGACTGGGACGAGATCGGCGTGACGTCTGAAACCAACCCGCGCGGCTTCAATTACAGCCCCGACACGACTTACGACAACTTCGCCGGCTTTGCAGAACAGCAAATCGATTGGAACCGTCTATCCCTTCTTTTAGGCGTTCGCTATGACTACTTCGATGAGGCCATAAAAGCGACCGAGGGATTGAATGTCGTGCCGCGCGCTGAAAGCTTCGACCACGTCAGTTGGCGCGCCGGCGCAAAGTATTTTCTGTGGGACTGGCTGGGTGCGAGGGCGGCGGTGGGCACAGGCTTTCGCGTTCCGGCCGCCGATGAGCTGGCGGGACGATATGACTATCAATCTTACATGAAGATCATAGGAAACCCCAATCTCAATCCGGAAAAGAGCACTACCTGGGAAGTGGGATTGGACGCCGAATATCTACGCTTGAGCGGCGGGCTGGGTTTTTTCTACACCGATTACACCGACAAAATCACCGGCGGTTTCAACACATGCGTGGATGGCGACTGTACCTGGACCACCTATGAAAACGTGAAGGGGGCAATCTTTTCCGGCCTGGAAGGTTACATAAACTATCAAATTCCGTTTCCCTATGCCGACTGGATACGGCTGAGCAGCCATGCGGATTTCATCTACTACACGCAGCGCGAGATTGAAGACGACAGGTATGCCCAGACGCTCGGTTCAAGCACCGTACCCTATGTTCCTGAAGCAAGTATGACAGGCGGGATTCGATGCGATTTCAACGGCAAGTCGGTACTGCAGTTCAACGTTTCCTATTTTGGCCCGCAGGTTGTTCAGGACTGGGACTATACCTCTTCGACCTATGGCAAGGGTGTAGACAAAAGCGGGTTTCCCTTATTCTCCCTGCGCTTCGATTTCCACCCCGTGAAAGCATTCAATGTTTACCTGGCCGCTGATAACCTGCTCGATCGGGAATATTCCTTTGTCAACGGCTATCCTATGCCGGGAAGGACCATTCGAACCGGGCTTCAGGCCCGATTCTAGGAACTTGTCCGGGGGTATGTAGCGCAGGGCTTTAGCCCTACCTCAACTAGCGCCCTAAAGGGCTGCGCTACATTAAAATGAATTCTCGCACATCCTACCGGGGAGCGGAAGAGATGGAAGTGAAAAGCGTTGTACTCGGATTCCTGTTTGCCGTCGGCATTTTTGCCGTGAAAAACGGCGTTGGACTTTATTATTCCTTCACCTCCAATCGGACGGCTCGATCGAAGCTCGTCGTTCTAAGTGTTTACTCTTTTTTTTATTTTGCCGTCTTCGTCGGTTCGGCCTATGCACTGCGGCACTCGGGCCTTATCGAAGATCTTGCCGTACTGGAGAAGCTTCTGCGCTCCGGTATGCTCATCCACGTATTTGTTTCTTCAGGGTTGGTAGGCTGGGGTACCTGGCTTCTAAAGAAGAAGGAAGCAAGTGAAGGCGAAAGTCGAGGTTGGCTGGCTCTGGTTGCTCCATGCCCGATCTGTTTGACGGCGGTCTTCCTGAGCGTCGCATTAGCCTCTTCCTTGTTCCCCGATGCTTCTTTTGGAGTCGCGGCGGGTGCTTATTTGATTTTTATCGGCATCAGCATTGCCAGTATGCTCGGCCTGTCATTTTGGAACCGCTACGCCTGGGTGCGCCCCGATGCGCTGCTGGGCAGCGTCATGGTGGTGATCGGGGCCTATTTTTTCCTTTCTGCTGCTTTTATGCCCCTCTTCAATGAATTGGAAACGGTCTATCGGATTGCCGCCTATAAGCAAGACAAGCAGCAAATCGACTGGCTCCGGTGGCTGATGATCGGCACGGTGGCGGTAATCTGCCTTGCGGTCGGCTTCGGCCGGAAATGGAAAGCAATAAGGAGGTGAACCTTGCAGGTCAGCGCGTTTCTCAGTTCGCTCATTTACCTGATATCCACTGCCTTGCTCTATCCGGTGCTCATCCTGCTATCGCTCCTGACATTCTGGGTGCTGTTGCGGGCCGGAGCGTTCTTTGCCGAATGGCTGGAGCGCTCACGACTGCAGGAGGCATCCATCGAAAGGGCTGTATCGTTGATTACCGGGGGTGCCATCGATGACCTTTATTCCCACCCTGTCCGGGATTTCTATAAAGCTCTCTGCGCACTCGTTTCTGCCGGACGCATCATGGTCGGCGTGGAGGTGGAGCATTTGCTGCAGAACAGAACGCTCGCTTTGTGGAAATCGCTGGACGCTCTGCAAATGGTCGTCCGGGTCGGCCCGGGGCTTGGCTTGATCGGGACCCTGATCCCCATGGGCACGGGCCTGGCTGCTCTCGGGCAGGGCGATATCGGCAGGCTTTCATCCGATCTGGTAATCGCTTTCACGACGACGGTTGTCGGTATGGCTCAAGGGATATTGGCGTATTTCTTTTATACGGTCAAAAAGAGATGGGTGGAGCAAGATATCCGCAACCTCGAGTTTGTGACCGAAGTTTTGATGAATTCCAGAAAGGAGCCTGAGGCCGATGAAATACATGAAACGGAGAAGAGTCACCGATACCGGTTTGCAGGATAACGATCCGCTGAGCGGGGTCGCCAATCTTTTTGATTTGGGACTGGTCTTTATCGTTGGACTGCTGATTACCCTTTTCGGCGCCTACCAGCTCACCGACCTTTTCAGCCAGCAATCGGAAATGACGCTTATGAAAAAGAGCGCGCAGGGGCAATGGGAGATTCTCATTAAGAAGGGGAAGAAAATCACGGCGATGAAAGTCAGCCAGTCCACTTCTGAAGGTAGGGGTGAAAAGCTGGGCACCGCCTACCGGCTGGAAAATGGCACGACGGTTTACGTGCCTGAAATAGGGGAATGATTCGTTTTAAGGGGCAAGGACCGAAGATTTGTTGAAGCCCTCTTTATTCAACTTGATCGGTAGGTCTTTGGGTATGCAAGTGAGGGGAATCCTATGAGGAAAATGAAGTCGTTAGCACCGATTCCGGTGCAGCCGGGCGAAAATGGCTTCCCAGATGCGTGCAGGGTTCGCGAGCAAACTCGCTCCCATACCCGTGCAACCATGTGCGCACAGGTAAGAGCGAGCTCGCCCGCGAAAAGGAGCATAGACTTTCGTCCAGCCGTACTGAGCTTACTGTTGGCTCTGTTGGTGATCGTTTTTGTCGGTGTCAGGTCGCTCTTCGCTTATCCTCTTCATTTTATCGATGCCAGCGGCTCGCGAATCAGCGTTTCGGCTCCACCGCAAAGAGTGGTTTCGCTGGCGCCGGCAGTGACCGAAATCCTCTTCCGGCTGGGGGCAGGGGAGGCCGTCACGGGAGCCACCTACCACGACAGTTGTTTGCTTGATACGACCGGCGCAAGCATTGTCGGTGGGGTTCTGACCTCTTCGACAGCGTCGATAGAAGCGCTTGCCCCTGATACCATCTTTATCTCTTCCTTGCAGCGGAAAAGACCAGATTACGCGAAGGGGCGATCCTGCCGAATCATTCACCTGGCATCCAATTCCCTGGCTGATCTTTACAGGAACATTCGGCTGTTGGGGCGGATTTTCGCAAAAGAAGAGCGGGCGGAAGAAATCGTTGACCGGATTCAGAACGAGACCCGGCTGATCGAGGAAAAAGTCGGCAGGATTCCTGTGGATCAGAGAAAGCGGGTCATGAGGTTCATGGGTAGAGACCGGGTCATGGCCCCGGGGGACGATTCGTTCCAGAATGAATTCATCCGTGCAGCCGGCGGCATTCCGCCGCAGTTCGGCAAGAATGGAGCGGTCGTTGATGTCACCCTTGAGGAATGGCGCCGGTTCGATCCTCAGGTGATTTACGGCTGTGGAGGCGATCGAGAATCCGCTGAAAAGCTGCTCTCGCAGCCCGGTTGGAAAGATGTGGAGGCGGTCCGCAGCGGAAGGATCTTTTATTTTCCGTGCGAGCTAACCTGCCGCAAGTCTGTGAATTCTGGTCAGTTTATAGCCTGGCTGGCATCGGTGGTCTATGAAGAGCAGTTCAGCAACCGGCAGAATCTGGTTCTCAAGGAAAAAATCAATCGTACCGTTCCCGTAGATATTCGGCTCGATTATGTACGCTCGGCTGGTGTGTCTGAGAGCAGCATTTTCGATTTCATCAATAAGACGCTGATCGTTGAATTCGAGCGGCCCATGCAGGTAACCTCCACGCTGGAAGGGGAAAGAAGCGGCATCCTTGCGGTGGGCAATCATTACCTGCCGCCCCCCTGCTGGAGCATAGGGCACCGTTTGGGGCTCGAAAAAAGCCGGCAGCACATCTATGAAGTGATTGGCAAAACACAGCAGAAGAGCTCTTTTCTTTTTACCGGCGCGGACATGGGAAATTTGTCCGTGCAAAAAAGAACCCATAAGGACATGACGGTCTACGCCCTGGTGACCGCCGGCGTGGAAGCCAATGCGGTGCGCATGTCGACGGACCCTGGACGCTTCTATGAGCCGGGAACGATAAATGTGCTCATTATGGCCAATATGCGGCTTACGCCCAGAGCGAGGACGCGTGCGATCATCAGCGCCACGGAAGCCAAAACGGCAGCCATGGAGGATCTCGACATACGCAGCTGCTCGACTCCGCAGCTTTGGCAGGCGACGGGAACGGGCACCGACGAGGTGCTGGTGGTGGAGGGCAGTGGAACCGTGCTCGACAATGCCGGCGGGCACTGCAAGCTGGGTGAACTGATCGCCTCGGCTGTTTACGCCGGCGTGAAAGAGGCCGTTTATCGACAAAACGGTATCACCTCTGAACGCAGCCTACTTCGTCGATTGCAGGAACGGCGCATCAATTTGTACGATCTGCTGCATCAATGCGCCTGTCTCGAAAGCCAGGCGAACTTGAATGAATTCCTGGCAGAACTGGACGCTGTACTTTTGCAGCCGTGCTATGCATCCTTCATGGAAGCGGCTTTTGCGATCAGCGATGCCTATGAAAGGGGCCTGCTCATCAGCCTGGATAGCTACGAGAAATGGTGCCGCGGTATGGCGGAGGAAATTGCCGGAGCCGAAATCGCAGCCTGGAAGGAGTTGTTCCCGAGAAATGACGTCCCTGTCATATTGCGCATGGCCTTCGATGCGGTGTTAAACGGGGTGAGCGCCCGGGTAGCACAGCAGTAGTCTTAGATATGCGTTCCCACGCAGGAGCGTGGGAACGCGGTAATATTTAAGTGGCACTTGGCGGATTAGCTGGATTCAGGTTGGTTCAAGTCTCCGACTTGAACCATTTTGACATTTGCACAACTCGGTTGTGACCGTTGCATCCGACAGGGAGAAACAGCCTTCTCGCAAGCTTTATTGCAACTGAGCTGCTTGAAGGTCAGGCGGGTTCAAGTCGGAGACTTGAGCCAACCAAGCGGCTGAGTCAAGGAGCATATCCCACTAATCCGCGATGAGCCATTTAAGTTTGGTAAAGCTGCTGTTCTCAAAAAGGAGCCAGGCGATGAAACGGAAGTTTTTGTCTTTGCTGATTATTGTAGGAACGGCTTTTATTGCATTACCTGCGTGTGCCGAACAGATGGCTTTCCTTGCATGCGAATCGGATACGTACCTGCTCAACAAGGCTGTCAGGCACCTTAAAATGCCCGAAGACATACGGATCGAGGTCTACTCCAAAACGGATCTTATGCCCGGAAGCGGCGCCGCTGAATTCATCGCAGACTCCAGGGTCGTCATTGTGGATGTGATGATCTCGGAACTGACCGAATACCTGCTGCAAAATGTGCCGTTGACCGGGAAACGCATCTATGCCCTGAGAGGTTCAAGGGACGATGACGAGCTGAAAAAGCAAGGATTTCTGTTCGATCAGGAGATACAGGATTACTTCAACCATTTCAGTGCGGCAAATACTGAGAATCTCATTTACCGGGTGGCAAACCGGGAGCTTGATGCTTCCATCGTCTATGCGGAGGTGGTCAAATTGCCCGAGCCCGGAATCTATCACCCTGACTCGAATGTCCGTTTTGAAACCTACCAGGATTATCTGAACTGGTATCGGCAGCGCGACGGCTATGATGGAAACAAACCATGGATCGGACTCATGCTCTTTTCTTCATCTCTCATTGAGGGTCAGTCGGAACCGGTCGATCTGCTCATCCGAAAGCTTGAGGCGGACGGCTGGAATGTGCTGGCCGGTTACGGAAAAAATATCGATATCTTTCAACGATTCCTTATTGACAGGAATCGTCATTCGCATGTGGAATTGGTGCTTGCCTTCAGCCTCAAGTTTCATTCGGCGCTGAATGAAGCCCTGCAGGCAGCGCTGGTTGAGCTCGATGTACCGCTCATCAGCGCGATTCATTTGTACACCGAAGCCATTGAAGAATGGCGAGAATCCCCCACAGGTCTTGCACCTGCCGAAGTAACCTGGGCCATGACCAATCCGGAAGTCTCCGGCCTTTTCGAACCGTCTGTTCTGACCGGCAAGGTGCGGAAGCAAGATCCCCAAACCGGGAAGATTCTTTTTATTCATGAACCCATCTCGGAGAACATCGATTTTCTGCTACCGCGCCTCAAGAAATGGCTGATACTGAGGAAAAAGCCGAATAAAGACAAGAAAATTGCGATTTTCTATTACAATCACAGCCAGGGCAAACAAAACATCGGAGCAAGCTACCTCAATGTATTTGCCAGCCTGGAAGTCATCCTCGACAAGATGAAGAGCGAAGGCTATCGGTTGGCTCCCCGTGAGGACCTTGACCGAGTGGCCATCCGGGATCTGGTGCTGAAGTACGGTCGAAACATCGGCAAATGGGCGCCGGGGGAACTGGAAGAGCTGATTAGCACGGGAAAGATTGTGCGAATCCCGATCAATACCTACAGGCAGTGGTTTGAAAAGCTTCCTACAGACTTTCAAAAGGGCGTTACGGACCAATGGGGCAGGGTTGAAGATTCCGACATCATGATTCAAGGCGGCGAATTGATCATTCCGGCGGTCATGCTGGGCGATGTGGTCATCATGCCGGAGCCGGCCCGCGGCTGGGGAGACGACCCCATGAAGCTTTATCATTCTCCGGTGCTCTATCCGCACCATCAATACGTTGCCGCCTATCTGTGGCTGCAGCGCGCGTTTGCAGCCGACGCCGTCATCCATCTGGGAACTCACGCCACCCACGAATGGCTCCCCGGCAAACAGGCAGGGCTTTCCATCAGCTGTCCGCCGGAGGTGCTGATCAGCGACATTCCCAACATTTACCCCTATATCGTCGACGACGTCGGGGAAGGAATTCAAGCGAAGCGCCGCGGGCGAGCCGTTGTCATCGACCATCTGACTCCGGCATTGCGGGAGGGGGGGCTCTATCAGGAATACAGCCGTCTGTACGAATTGATCAACTCCTACAGCGTGGCCCAATCGCAAGGGAGCCGGACCGGTTCCTTGCAACTGGATGAAATCAAAAAGATGGCGCAACAGCTCGGACTCGACAAAGACCTTGATCTGAACCTCAAGGAAGCTGATGCCGATGACCTTCTAACTCGTGTGGAGCACTATCTGGTCGAGCTCAAGGCCAATTTCATACCCTACGGAATGCACACTTTCGGGAGATCCCCGGAAGCCGCAGCACTCGAAGACACAATCAAGTGCATCATCAAAAGAAACCGGAATGCGAACCGGAGCAGAATTAAGAAAGCTCTTGCCGATTCGGGTCCTCTGGAAATCGGACGCTTGCTGCGGGCACTGGAAGGCGGCTATATCCCCCCGGGGAAGGGAAATGATCCGGTGCGAAACACCGAAGCCATTCCTACCGGCAAGAATTTCTATGGGTTCGACCCAGCCAGGATTCCGTCTCCTGCCGCTTTTGAATTAGGTCGGAAGGCCGCGCGGGATATCATCGACAAAAGTCTGAAAGAAAAGAGCCGCTATCCCGCAAAGGTGGCGGTGGTGCTCTGGGCTACCGAAACAATCCGTAACGAGGGCATCAATGAGAGCACCATCCTATACTTGATGGGAGTCAAGCCGACCTGGGACGGCAACGGCCGAGTTTCCGGGATCGAGGTGATTCCAGGCCGTATTTTGCAGAGACCAAGAATTGATGTGCTCATCAACCCGTCGGGACTCTACCGGGATCTTTTTCCACAATTCATGCTTTTTCTCGACCGGACGGTCCAGCAGGCGGCACTGCAGGAGGACATAGAGAACCTGATCGCCAGGCACAACGATGCCTTGAAGGCAAAGCTGATCGAGCGGGGAGTGGCGGAAGACAAGGCGCAGCGGCTCTCCAAGGTGAGGATCTTTTCCGAGCCCACCGGAGCGTATGGTACCGGGGTTTCCGAGATGGCCGGCGCTTCGGGAACGTGGCAAGACAATGAGGAAATTGTCAAAGTCTATGAAAACCGGGTGGGCTACGCGTTCGGCCAGGGGCAGTGGGGAGAGGAGGCCAGGGATCTCCTGCGCCACAATCTCGGCGGTGTGGACGTCACCGTCCACTCCATATCCTCCAATGTCTACGGAACCATGGACAACGACGACATGTTCCAATACCTCGGGGGGCTTTCGCTGGCCGTTGAAAAAGAAAGCGGCAAAGCTCCGGACACTCTGGTTTCCCTGCAGCGCATCCCTGATCAGGTCGATCTGGAAAACATCGCTAAAACCATCGGCCGCGAGCTTCGCACCCGTTACCTCAATCCCAGGTGGATCGAGGGGATGAAACGGGAGGAATATGCCGGAGCTCGGGAAATGGATCAATTTCTTCAAAACATGTGGGGCTGGCAGGTGACGGTAACCTCTGCGATTGACGAGAGCAAATGGCAACAGGCCTACCAGGTTTATGTGGAAGACAAGTATCGGATGGGCCTGAAAGAATTTTTCAACAGTGTTAGTCCATGGGCGTATCAATCCATGACCGCCCGCTTGCTGGAAGCGGTTCGCAAGGAGTACTGGAAAGCCGATGAAAAAACCAGGCAAAAACTCGCCGTCGAGTACGCTACAAGCGTTGTGGAAAAGGGCGTCGCCTGCTGCGATCACACCTGCAACAATCCGCTGCTGAACCAGATGGTGGTGAACATTGTTTCCATACCGGGGATTATGGCTCCGCAGCTGGTGGAGCGATTTAAGATCGCCATGGAAAAGGCGACGGGCAAACAGCTGGCCGATCACCTTGCGGCTCGTCAGGAATTGCACAAAGCGCTCAATGCGGAGTTCAATCCGGCATTATCCTCACAGAGGACCGACCAACCGCCCGTTCAAAAGAATGAAGCAGAACAGGCGGTCACGCAGGCAAATCAATCCGAAACGGTAAAGGGGTACAAATTGGAGGAAGTCAATAAGGAGGAAGCCGAGTCCAGCCTTTCTTCCTCAGGGGTTCAGTGGTTTGCCTCCCTCTTTATCATCGCCGTGATCGGGCTGTTTTTTGTAGGAATGAGGAGGCATTCAAAAAGATGAAAATCCTTGAAGGGTTCGATCAGGCTGCTTCCAGATTCTTGGCCGCGAAATCCCAGTTGATCAATTTGCCGATCACCCCGTTCACATAATCGGCGCGGCGGTTCTGGTAGTCCAGATAGTAGGCGTGCTCCCAAACGTCAATGGTGAGCAACGGCTTCGTGGTTGATGACAGCGGAACATCGGCGTTTGAGGTCTTTACTACTTTGAGCTTTTCACCATCCTTGACAAGCCACGCCCAGCCGCTGCCGAATTGCGTGACGGCGGCGCTTGCCAGTTCCTTCTCGCAGTCTTCCTGGCTGCCGAACGCTTCCTCGATTTCTTTCTTTAGAGCAGCTGGAGCTTCCCCGCCACCTTCCGAGCGCAGGGAATTCCAGTAAAAGGTGTGGTTCCATGTCTGTGCCGCATTGTTGAAAATGGAAGTGGCTTCCGGTTTGTCTCTGGTGGCGGCGATGATTTCTTCCAGAGTCATATCTGCGTACTGAGTTCCTGCTACGAGCTTGTTTAAATTATCGACGTAGCCTTTGTGGTGCTTGCCGTAGTGAAATCCGATGGTTTTGGCGGAGATCACCGGCTCCAGTGCATTTTCGGCATAAGGAAGGGGAGGCAATGCATGTGTGGATGCTGCTCGTGCGAAAGATGGCAGGGTTGAGATAGCACCGGCAGCAACAACAGCCCCCCCTGCTACCGAAAAGAACTGTCGGCGGTTTATTCCATTAAGGTTCAGGTGCATGGATTTCTCTTTCATAAGACCCCCTCTGTGTAATGGTGTTCTCGAAAAACGCGCCTCTTGCCGCAGACCACTTTCAATTTAGCTTTTCA
>JAVEVM010000730.1:0-3087 GCA_034005055.1 Desulforhabdus sp.
CTTTGCCATCGAAGTCGCAGCCTCATTGGGCATGGCTCCGGAAATGATTGAGCGCGCTAAAAGCCTGGCTGGCAGCCAGAATCAGGAATTTACCACTCTACTGAAACGCATGCAGGAAGAGAAGAAGCAACTCGCCACTCAGGCCTATCAATATGAACTCAAAACCCGCAATCTCAGCGCCAGAATCCAGGAATTGGAAGATCGAGAGCTGGAATGGCAAAAAGAGCTCAAAGCCCGCCGCCAGAAACATCTCAAGGAATTGCAGACAGAGCTGATCTCCTTCCAAAAGCTCTACAGCAAAGAACTCGCAGAGCTAAAAAGTGGAGACAAGGAAGAACGTAAACGGCTTTCGGAAAGAAAATTGCATGATCTAACTGTCCATGCGGCAGAGATCTCAGAAGCGCTCACTCAATCTGGAATTGAAGGCCGCAGCAGAATAAAAAATCCCAAAACCGGGATGAAAGTATGGCTTGCCAGCTTTGAATCCGAAGCGATCATCACGGATATTGAAGGCGACAAGGTCACGGTTGATATGAATGGCATCAGTTTCAAGACAGAACTGGCGAATCTCTACAACCTGCCTTCACGCAATGAACCTGAAGCAGTTCATACTACATTGCGAACTCCGGCTGTCAGCAAAGTGCAGACTGAGCTGAAACTGCTGGGGCTCACCTTCGATGAAGCTATGCCCTTGATCGACGAATTTTTGGACAACGCAGCCCTGGCTGGGTTTCATACCCTGCGCATCGTGCATGGCAAAGGAACTGGAGCCTTGCGCAGTAAAGTACGGGATTATCTGCGCCGCAAGAAAAGTGTAGCCAGCATAGACACACCGCCCATGTATGAAGGTGGTAGCGGAGTCACGCTGGTAAAGATATAGGACGAATGGATAACAGCCTCATAGATCAGATCAGACAAGCCAATGACATCGTGGAAGTAGTGCAGAGCTACCTCCCGCTCAAGCATATTGGCTCAAATTGGCGTGGTATCTGTCCTTTTCACAATGACACCCGTCCCTCATTTTATGTAAGCCAACCCAAGCAAATCTATAAGTGCTTTGCCTGTGGCAAGGCTGGCAACGTCTTTAGCTTTGTCCAGGATTACGAGAAGATTACCTTCATCGAAGCTGCGAAAAAACTGGCGGGACGCGCAGGCATCCCAATCCCGGAACGAGAACGCACCACAGTAGTCTCCACCAAACGCCAGCAACTCCTGACCGTATATAAATCCGCCGGACTCTTTTTCAGCGAATCCCTCTTCAAGCATGGCGAGAACGTCTTGGATTACCTCAAAGCCCGGCAGATCAGTCCCGAAACTGCCAAAGCCCTGGAGCTGGGCTATGCTCTGCCCTCCGAAAAAGCACTCTTGAACCACCTGATGAAAGAAGGCTATAGCGTCAGCCTGCTCAAAGAGAGCGGCCTGTTTGGCAATTATGGCGGCGCGCTTACGGATCTCTTCCGCGACCGGCTCATGTTCCCCATTCACAATACCACCTCTGAAGTGATCGCCTTTGGCGGACGCATCATGCAGGATAAGACCGAGGTGGGGAAATACATGAATTCCCCCGGCACCGAACTCTACACCAAGGGTAAGGAGCTTTACGGCCTGTTCAAAACCAAATACGATATCAGCAAAGCGGATTATTCACTGGTCTGCGAAGGCTATTTCGATTTCCTGCGGCTCTACGAAACTGGCTTTACAAATTGTGTAGCATCATTGGGTACTGCCCTTACCGAAGAGCAGATATATCTGCTGAACCGCTATTCCAGCCGCACCTATATGCTTTACGATGGTGATAATGCCGGACTCAAAGCTGCCATCCGGGGTGGGTTGCTCTGTCTTGCCAAGGGCATGGAAGTAAGGATCATCGATTTGCCTGACAAAGACGATCCCGATACTTTCATCCTGAAACAAGGCAAAGTTGCGCTTCAGAGCCTGATCGATACCGCACCGAATCTGATTGGCTTTATGGCTGCCAGCAACAAACTTGAGCAAGCCGTGAAAGAACGGATCGAGATGCTCTTGGATGCCATCCGCCATATTCAGGACGCTGTACAGAGGGAACTGCTACTGAGGGAAGTCTCCGATGCCTTTGGAATCAGTGAATCTGCCCTGAAGACCAATCTCCGTCGCAGCAGCCGAACACCATCCCAGGAGACTGCCGTGGCTCCTCCACCTTCGATAAATGGCGAAGCTGTGGATGAGCGAAATCTCTTGATTTTAGCCTTAAAAGACACTCAAAGCTATAAACTGCTTGCCACTGAACTCTCTGCGGATTATTTTAACAATAGGCTGTACCAGCGTTTGTTTAAACACATGCAGGAAAACATCTTGCCGGAAAACATCGGTGATGCCGCAGCCATGATGGATAGTATCGAAAATAATGAATTGAAAGAATGCCTGGCGGGGCTTCTTTTTGAGGATTTGCAGCTTATGAGCCTGGAAAACCTGGTGAATGACATTAAACTGCGGAAAACGCAGCGGGATCTGGAGGCACTTGACAAAGCCATTACAGAACACCCTGAAAACCTGGAACTCCTCAAACAGAAGTCAATTCTTTCCCGCAATTACCGGCGGATGACCAAAAAAGTGGTAAACAAAGTCCTCTATTAGGACGCTTTTAGCTGATAGGAGCATTGATGATTACTTACAACGAGTGTTTGAAAAAGCTGGTGGAGCTGGGTAAAGATTCCGGCTATATCACCTTCAAACAGATCAACGACATCCTACCCAATAGTCCCTTTTTCCTGGACAAGGTGGATGACATCATTTTCGACCTCTCCCAGGATGGGATCGAGATCATTGACGAGACCGAAAAGCGGATCACCAAAGGCGGAGCCGCCATCCGCAAGCCCGTCGCACCCAAAAAATTCAAGACCAAGCGCTTCTACGATGATCCCGTCCGCATGTATCTAAGGGAAATGGGCCGGGTACCGCTCCTGGATCGTGAAGGTGAAGTGCGCGTAGCCAAGAAGATCGAAACCTATCAGAAGATGATCAATCAAAATGTCTTCCAATCCGGCTCCACCCTGCGTGAGATGTACAACTTTCTGCATCGTTACCGTGAACGCCGTGTTCGCCTCGATC
>JAVEVM010000731.1:0-3087 GCA_034005055.1 Desulforhabdus sp.
AGCGAAGCCCTGTCACAGCTCTTTTCAGGATTGGATAGCCTCCCCAAAACACGACGGGAGAGGCAAGAGCCCACAAAGGCCAGGATAGATATCCAATGGCGTGTCTGCCTAGCTCCTGAAAAAACCCGAAATAAAGCGCGAAGGAGATCATCATGATGTTTGCCGTAAGAATTGAGGAGACACCGAGACGTAGCAATAAATCTTTTTTCTCTCGCGAGCCATCGGCGGTATCCAGGAATGAGGCCGCATAGCCAATTTGAGAGATTCTCTGAAGAATCGCATCGGGACTCACACGATGCGGAAGATATTTCACCTGGACAAGGTCGGACAGGAAATTCACCCTGGCATGCAATACCCCCTGTATGCTGCCGGCTACCTGTTCGATCAACCAGGAGCAGGCAGTGCACCACATACCGTCGACCCTGAAAGAAAACTCCTGGGCCAAATCCTGCTCCTCTTCGAAGGAGGTGATTATTTCCGCCTCCGGTCGCGGCGTCTGGCGCTCGGTCAGGTCCTTTTCGTCCCTTGGAATGATGCCCGACGCCAGGCAAGCCCGGTAGATTTCGGTATTCTTGAAATCATCAGGAGGGCCATCGGGATCGTTGAAGATTATCTGGAATACGGATTGGCAGCCGAGGCAGCAGAAGAAAAACTGCCTGCCATCAACTGATTGTTTTAGGCGGGAGCGTCCCACAGGAAGACCGCAGAGGCTGCATGTTCTTTTTTCACTAGCGCTGTCTGATTTCGAGGGCAATCGAGAGATCACAATTTTTAGACGAAAACCTTGGCTCCCTTAAAAACCAGAATCAACCCCATTGCTATTACGGAAACAGCAGCGACTTTTTCACCGAGAATTCTGGTCTTGAGAGACAAAACAGATGCCGAAAGTCCGGTTAGAAAGAGGGCCGGGACCGTGCCCAATCCGAATGCGGCCATTGTCAGGAAACCGGCCGCAGGATTTTGGGTGGTGGCGGCCTTGATGATCATTGCCCAGGACAGGCCACACGGTAAGAATCCTGTGGCCAGTCCCAACAATAGTTTGGAGCCGACACTGTGAGATCTGAGCAACCGCGGAACCGATCGTCCCCACAGAGTATCCGTTCCTGTCGGCACAGAGGTCAAGAAGGAAGGCAACGGCAGCACATGCAGAAGCACCAGCCCGATCAGCACCATTAGAGCTCCGCCAAGCAGGGTCATACTGCCGCGCAGGTCGGCAAAGAACCTGCTCAAATCGGCGAGATGAAAGAGTCCGGCGGCCAGGGCTCCAAGCAGGCCATAAGTGATGATCCGCCCCAGATGAAAACCGCTGTGATGCCAGAAACCGCTTTTCCAGGCGGTGCTGAGAGTATCTGTCGGCTGTTTTTGATCGCTCCTGATGTGCAGCGAATAGGCTAAAACCAGCGGCCCGCACATGCCCAGACAATGAAGGCTTCCAATGAAACCGATGGAGAAGGGGGCAAGCAATTCCAGCATTTTTCCTATCCTTTCGTTTGATCCACCAGGGAGCGAATATAGATCACGATGGCCCAGCGATCGAGCTCTGCAACGGTGTAAGCCATAGGGGGATGTCTTTTGTAGCCGAAGCTCGTTCGATAGAACAATTCACCATCTTTTTGCCGCTGTACCTGTGAACTTTGCAGATCGGCCGGCAGCGGAGCAAAGCTCTGCCCCACCGTTCCGTTACCCCTGCCGGAGACGCCATGGCATTGGGCACAATAAAAACCGTACCTTTCTCTTCCTCGCTCGATTGTTTCCGTGTTATAGGCAAGGGGGTTCTCGAGATTTAACGCATCGGCTCCTCTCAGTCGGTCGCAACTATCCTCCACCGAGATGATGTTTTTAGGCATCTGCGGCATGGAGGCATCCTGGGTCTGGATAGCCTCATCGTCTTTCATCCGGGCGTAATCGCAGCTGCACAACAGCTGAGGTAGAATCATCAAGGCAAGCACCAAGCTTAATCCGGCTGTAGTGTTGTTGGCACTCGAGCGCATTAATTTGCTCCCTTTTTAATCCCATAGGGTTTGCTGGTCTCTCTATCGACATGCTGAGGAGGTACCACCTTGCCCTCGCCGGGAACAAATGTCGGTCCATACTCTGTGTATTTCGATTCGCCCGGAATATCCTGCACGACACCAAAATGCCAGGAAGGCGGCCCCTTGTCGCCCACAGCAAAAAAAACGAACAGACCCCAGACAAAGAAAAACGCTGCTATACCCAATACAATGAGCCAGTTGATCAGGCCGGCTCCACCTTCATCGGGTGCCGTGGGGCCTTTTTGCTCAATATTCATCCGATTGGGCCTCCGAATATCCCAATTATAATGGCATAAGCCACTGCCCAAACAGCGGCTCCCACATACAACAAAATGAGCAACGGCGGTACCGGGTTTCTCTTAACCTCATGGCTCGCGTCAATTTCAAACTCCCCGGTCTGCTCCTCTTCATCACGTGCACGTGAGGGATACCCCGCCCAGGCAACGTAAGCGAGAATTGCCCCTATGACCCCGAAGGCAAACGCGAGTATCATATATTGGAAGTCTAGCAGAGGAAAAAATTTCAAATAAGCTCTCCCTTACATCCAATAAAGGCTTAAAATGATGGAAGCGGATATCCCGCATAGACCAAGTATCCCGATAAAGATCAGCGCGTATAATTCTAAAGCCCTACGCTCCGGCTTGCCGATGGGGGGCAAGGCCGGCTCACTGCCCAAGGGAATGTATCTGGCACGGCTTTGATCCGAGAATTGTCCCGAGTACAGAGCCCACACGAAAGCAACGAGGCTGACAGTCAGGCTGATGATAACAAGAACTATCCACGCGGAATAATACATTTGATCATTGCACCTCGAGCAGGTTCTCAAATGAGGCGGGAATGCCCTTCGGAGGATTTCCCGCATCACTTTGACCGACAAAAGTGACCGCCACATAGTTGCCCACGTCCCAAATCTTCTCTGATTCGAGCTCGCGCTTGAAATAAGGCATGGCAGTGCCGGTGATGCCGTTCATGATTTGAAAGTACAGGATTCCGCCCGACAGTCCACGGTCGCGCAGGATCGTAAAGTTCAAAGGGGGGGGATATAAGTAAGGTT
>JAVEVM010000732.1:0-3081 GCA_034005055.1 Desulforhabdus sp.
GCATTAGCGGAATTTGCGATCCGTTGGCCGACGGCACCAGAATCCTGCCGATGGATTCGAGATCGTCCCTCAGTTCACGCATGTATCTGACTCTCACCGGATATCTCTCCCGCCCTTCCACCGTGGTCATGATCTGATCGCCGCCGAGGGCAACCTGGATTACGTCCATGACTTGCTGCAAGTCGATTTCGTACTGGGCAATCGCTTCCATGTTGACGTGGATCTCCAGGTAAGGTTTGCCAATAATGCGATCGGCGATTACGGAGGAGGGTACGATCGAGGGTACCTCCCGCAGGTGTTTTTGAATTTGGAAGCAAACTTCTTCGATCGTTTTAAGATCCGGGCCCTTGACTCTGACTCCCATGGAAGCTCGAATTCCGCTTTGCAGCATAACAAGACGCGCCGATATGGGCTGTAGCTTCGGCGCCTGTGTCGTTCCCGGAATATTAGCAGCTTCGACTATTTCCTGCCATATGTCGTCGGGCTTTTGGATTCCCTTCCACGCGTTGCGCCCAGGGTTCAAGCTCGGATCCAAAGCGGGACGCCACAACCGAAACGGCTTTCCCCCGGCACCCTTGATGAGGCTGCCGTCCCGGGCACGGGCAAATCGTCCTTGAACGAGGTATGGCTTTCCGTCAGGAGCATTGAGAGGCGCTCCCTCCTCGTTCCTGAAAAAATCGACTTCGTTGGGGAAAAACTGAAAGGTCATCAAACGACCGTCGCGGTCACTCAGGTATTCCGTTCTATAATTGATCACAGTCTCGATCATGGAAGTCGGTGCCGGATCGAGCGGACTTTCGGCGCGTCCCAATTTGCCGACGGCGCGATCAACCTCGGGTATTGCCTGAATTGCCATGTCTTGACTGCGGATGATGTCCAGAACTTCACCGATGGATGCATGCGGCATTGTGACCGGCATAAACAGGTAGGAGCCTTCATTCAGGGAGGGGATAAACTCTTTCCCCAGTCCTGGAAATTTTTGCGCAATATGAGTGACCAGACTGTTCTTTTTTAGCAAATTTGGAAGCCAACTATAAATAGGGGCAAAACCAACCCAGATGATTGTGCCGAGTAAAAGCATTGCGATCGGCATAGTGAGAAACGCGGCTTTGTGGCTCAGGCACCATCCAAGAATCTCTGCATAGAAGTGCTGCAAAAGCAAAAATGCGCTCAGTAATCCACCAATTATTGCGGATACGAATACAAAGTTCAAAATCAGCCCCTTTTCGGGACCTAGAGGAAGCCAATGCCTGGCAAGCAGTATTGCCACCGCCACGGCGACCAAGATGCAGTTGATCGTCCGCAGCCACCTCTTGGCTTCTTCCGGCACCCGGCGTAACAGCAGCCTGTAGCCGCCGATGCAGGCGATCACCAGTCCGAGCCAGCCGTTGAAAAAAGCTGCCACCAGCAGCCCGAAGTAGATCATTGCTTCAAAGAAAATCCAGTTTGGTCTTCTTTTCCCATCCTTTTCGGTGCCAAAAAGCATCTCTGCGAGCGGAGGGATCATGGTAAGAGCAACGAAGGCCGAGCCAATCAATGCGAAGGTCTTGGTGAAGGCTAAAGGTCTGAACAGTTTCCCCTCCGGGCCTTCCAGGGCGATAACGGGCAAGAAGCTCACTACCGTTGCAAGGGCGGCCGCTAGAACAGCGCTGCCGACTTCTTTGGAGGCGCGAAAAACGGATTCTTTACGACTGCTGCCGGGCTTAGCCGTTTCCGTATGCCTCAGGATATTCTCGCATATGACAATCCCCATATCATCAAGAGTGCCAATGGCAATTGCAATTCCGGAAAGCGATACGATGTTGGCATCGACACCAAAAGTCTTCATGGCAATAAAGCTGATCAGGACTGCCAAAGGCAGCACGGCGGAAATGAGAATCGAGCTCTCAAGATGCATCACAGTAAGAATGATTACGATCATTGCTACGAGGATTTCCTCGTATATGGCATCATTAAGGGTTCCCAGGGTTTCGTATATGAGGCCGCTTCGATCATAGAAAGGTACGATCTTTACTTGGCTAACAGTGCCGTCATCCAGTGTTCGTTTGGGCAGACCCGCAGAAATCTCTGCGATTTTCTCTCTGACATGTTTGATGACTTCGAGCGGATTGGCGCCGTGACGGGCTACGATTACTCCTCCGACCGCTTCGATCCCGCCGTCATCCAGTGCGCCGCGCCGTGTCGCGGGGCCGTAGGAGACGCTTGCCACCTGCCTGATGAAAATCGGCACCCCGCCCGCCACCTTGACGAGGGCGTTCTGCAAGTCGTCCAAATTCTTGACGAAGCCAAGCCCACGAATCACATACTCTACCTTGTTGATTTCAATCGTTCTCGCGCCCACATCGATATTCGCCCTCTTCGCCGCTTTCACCACCTCTTCCAATTTCACATCGTAGAGGCGCATCAGATTAGGATCGACGTCGATCTGATATTCCTGAACGAAACCTCCGACGGATGCGACTTCACTGACACCGTCGGCCGCCAGGAGAGCGTAGCGTACATACCAGTCCTGCAGCGTTCTGAGCTCGTGCAGGTCCCATCCTCCTACTCGGGCTCCTTCGGCGCTCTGTCCTTCGAGAATGTACCAGAAAACTTGACCCAGCGCGGTTGCATCGGGCCCGAGACCTGGCTGCACTCCCGCGGGCAGGTTTCCCGAGGGTAGACTGTTTAACTTTTCCAGCACTCGAGCACGAGACCAGTAGAAATCGACATCTTCTTCGAAAATGATGTAGATGTTCGAGAAGCCAAACATTGAATAACCGCGGACGGTCTTTACGTGAGGAATGCCCAGCAGGGCGGCGGTCAAAGGGTAGGTGATTTGATCCTCAATATCCTGAGGAGATCTTCCCGGCCACTCGGTGTAGACAATCTGCTGATTTTCTCCAATGTCCGGGATAGCATCGACCGGCACCGGATAGCGATGAAATCCGCCAAGACTCCAGTCGAAGGGAGCGACCATAATTCCCCAGACGGATATGAGAAGAATCATCAGCAAAACAATAATCTTCCTATCCAGGCAAAACCAGATAATACGATCTATCCAGGATGAAGCGTAGGGAGGAGGATTATTTGAGCTGTTAC
>JAVEVM010000733.1:0-3078 GCA_034005055.1 Desulforhabdus sp.
CAATTGGTGCACTCACTCTGGGTACAGCTGTAGGGGCTTTTGAACTCGGCTTACAGCACGCCAAAAAAAGAGAGATATTTGGACGCAACATCTTTGATTTTCAAGCGAAATCGTTTGAGGCTGCAGATCACTGGAGCAAGATTGAGGCGGCCAGACTAATGCTGTGGAAAGCCTGCTGGATGAAAGATCAGGGTCAAGACTTCCGGTTTGAGGCATCCATGGCCAAATATGTGACGGTTGAAATCGCGCGCGCAGTAAGCACGTGGGCTGCAGATTTGTTTGGTGCAGCTTCGGTGATCTTAGATCATCCTATCCACAAGTTCCCCATGGATGCGTGGGCCTCGTCGCTCGGTGAAGGCACTCAAGACGTCCAGAAGCTTATCATCTCCCGCGAGCTCATGAACCGGAACTAAGGGTCGGCATCACCAAACAAAGCTTGAATTCAGTCTGAGCGACGGTTGCCTGGCTCGCTGAAATGGTTGAAGCTCTCATGGAACCAGAACGATTTTACCGAACTGATCGCTATCTTCCAGCATGCGAAAAGCTTCTCTTCCTTCGTGTAGCGGCATGATCCTGTCGATGATTGGGCGGAGCTTGCGCTGCCAGAGCAGGGTTGTTATGTCGCGAAAATCCTGATGGGTGCCCATGGTGCTGCCAATGATGCTTATTTGCTTGCTGAAAATGTAGCGAATATCAATCTCCGCATGCGGTCCGCTGGTATTTCCGACGATGACGATTCTACCCCCCCTTGCCACAACCTTCATGCTTATGTTGATGGTTGCCGCACCCACGTTGTCCACTACGATATCAACGCCGCATTTGTCGGTTAAACGATGAATTTCCCGCCCCCAATCCTTTTCGGAACGATTGATGACCACGTCGGCGCCGAGCTCTGCGGCCTTTTGAGCTTTTCTCGCATCGCTTGCCACAACGTAGACTTTTGCTCCAGCCAGTTTGGCAATCTGGGTGACCATGGTATTCACTCCGCCACCCGCTCCGACTACCAGCACTGACTCACCAGCTCGCAGTCCTGCCCGGTGCATGAGCATGCGCCATGCAGTGAGCGTCACCAGCAGTGGTGCTGCGGCTTCCGGAAAGTCAACGTCGTCGGGAATGGAGAGAAGATTGCCGGCCGGAACTGCAACATACTGAGCCAGACCGCCCGGTGTATTCTCACCCAAAATATGGTAGCCGGGGCTCATAGTATGCTGACCGCGCCTGGTGAACTCATCTTCAACGGTGTTGATTCCGGGATCCACCACCACCGGTTGGCCGATTTTCCAATCCGTTACTCCGTCGCCTTGTTGGGCAATCACACCCGAAACATCAGCTCCCCCCCAGAAGGGCATTTTCAAGTCTAATCCGGGCCAGCCGCGTCTGACCCAAATATCCAAATGATTGAGGGCACAGGCGCGTACCTCAATTAGCACCTGGCCGGGTGCTGGAAGAGGCTTAGGCACATCCGCATAACGAATGACCTCGGGACCACCATGATTGTAAAAGCATAAGGCCTTCATGCACTGTTCTCCCTTATCGAAGAGGTAAGAAGAAGACTGATCACCGGCGGTGTGATAGGGTTATCCACCGGCCCCCTCTGGGTAGAAGCTAAAATTTCCAGCGGAAAAGATCAAGAGACCTCTTGCACAGTGTAGGTGCGAATCCCTACGATAGCGATGCGTTAAGAAAAAGAGAGAAGATTTGTTATAATTGACTTTCAAAAATCTCTTGTTTATAGCTTCAGGCAAAAATCGATTTCGATAAGGCGATCATTTTCTTTTAAAATGATTAGCATAGAAGAGTGAATAAATGTCCTTGGTTCAACGGTTCATGGACAACTTTGATCGGGGCAAAGCAGATTCCCATAAGTCGCACGGAGATGTTTGGATTTCCGGTAGGCGCTTTGTCCGCTGTAGTGGCACGTTAACTGCAACCGGTTTTTCGACACACGCCTGTCCACCAAACCGAGATGTACACGAGTGGCTTACAGACACAAGCTCCCGAGTGCACTGGAGGGTGGGTGGTGCATGGGGCGCTTTCCTCAAGGACGATGAAAGCTTTGCCTCAAAAGGAATAGATGAGTACTAGAGATTCATCGTTTTCATTCTTCAGGAGATAATGTGGATGCCTCAGCCAGGCCCTTCTAACAAGACTTCGAGATCTAATATCATCAGATGGTTTTTATTGGGAGTTGCGGGAATCTCTTTTTGCGTTTTGTTGACGTCCGGAGTCGCACTGTTCGCGTTCTACACGCAAATCACTCGCTCTCTACCCAGCACGCAGTCGCTTAGAAATTATCATCCACCTCTAGTCTCCAGCGTATATGCCAGAGACGGCTCGCTTATTGGTGAGTTTTATTTGGAGCGAAGATTTTTGATTTCTTTGCAGCAGATGTCGCCTCATGTCATCAATGCCTTTTTGGCGGCTGAAGATGTTCGTTTTTACGAGCACGCCGGAGTGGATCTGCAAGGGATTATTCGTGCATTTTACAAGAACTGGCAGGCCGGAGAAATTGTTCAAGGGGGCAGCACGATCACTCAACAGGTCGTAAAATCTCTGCTCCTGACCCCCGAAAGGACTTGGGTGCGCAAGCTCAAGGAGGCGATATTGGCGTATCGCATCGATCAGTCGTTGAGTAAGGATCAAATTCTGGAGCTGTATTTGAACCAGATTTATTTCGGCTCTGGAGCATACGGGGTAGAAGCGGCGGCACAGACCTATTTCCGCAAACATGCCTCCGACCTGACGCTGTCTGAGGCAACACTTTTGGCGGGCTTGCCGAAAGCCCCAAGCCGCTATTCTCCTTTCCAAAATTTGCCGGCGGCGCGGGAGCGGCAAAGATACGTGCTGCAAAGAATGACAGAAGTCGGATTCATCTCACCGCAGACAGCTGAAGAGGTATTCTCGGAACCGCTACAACTGAGCGAGCCTCGGCATTGGACGCTCAAGACTCTCAATTCTTTTTCGGAAGAGGTTCGGCGCCAGGTCGAGCAGCGCAATGGTAAGGATGGCCTGTAAAAATAGGGTTAGCAGATAAAAACCACCCACGATCCTAAGGCGCAGGAATATGCTGAGTTTGAT
>JAVEVM010000734.1:0-3074 GCA_034005055.1 Desulforhabdus sp.
CTCGCCGGCCTTACGCTCTGCTTCCTTGTCGCGTGGCGGCTCGTGTGGGGCGCTATCGGCACCACCCACGCCCGCTTTTCCGACTTCTCACTCCGCCCCAGAGAGCTTCTGGCTTACCTCAAGGGCCTGCTGGCGACAGATCAGAAGAAATGGAACGGTCACAACCCGGCTTCAAGCTGGGCTGCAGTTGCCATGATGGGCATGGCCGTAGGACTGGGCATCACCGGCTACCTGATGACATCCGGGCAAGCGGGAGAAGATCTGGAAGAGGTTCACGAACTCCTGGCCAACGGCTTCCTGCTCGTTGTCCTGCTTCACGTGGCGGGGATAGTGTTTCATACTTCGAAGCACCGGGATCCCATCTGGAAGAGCATGCTCGATGGCAAAAAACAGCATGCGCTTGAAGAACAAGTGCCCATCAAGCCCCACCGTGCGACTGGAGCGTTCTTTTTGATCCTCACCCTTGGATTTGCCGGATACCTGCTGCAAAACTTTAACAGTGACACCCGGGAGCTGAACATTTTCTCTTCACAGCTGTATCTGAGCGAACCCGAGGAGGGTTCACATGAAGACGAGCGGGAAAATGAAGGCCATCAGCACCACCAGGATCACGATGATGACGATGACTAAAAACGCACAATGAACTCCCGCGACCGCGCCATACTGCTCACAACACTATTACTGATCACGGTGATGGTCACCTTTGACCTGATCACAGACTCCGGAGAGGGGGTTGCCCTCTGGCACCTCCTCGCCGAAGGCACTGCCGGGTTGCTGACGTTGTGTGGCACTTTCTATATCCTCAGGGATAGCTTCCGGCTGAAGAAGAACCTTCGCAACGAACGGCAAATCTCTGCCGACCTGAAAAAGGAATCAGAAGAGTGGCGTAATCGCTCCAGAACCTATCTCGACGGGCTTTCCGAAGCCATCGACCGGCAGCTTTCCATCTGGAACCTCACCCCGGCCGAGAAAGAAGTGGCCTTCCTGTTGCTCAAGGGCATGAGCCTGAAGGAAATAGCCGGCATAAGGGGTACAGCAGAGAAGACGGCACGGGTTCAGTCGATGTCGATCTACTCCAAATCCGGCCTGGCGGGCCGTTCCGAACTTGCCGCATTCTTTCTGGAAGACCTGCTGCCCGCCGAGGGTGCCAGAGCAAATCGAGAGTAAGACAACACGCTAAAGTATCCGCGCGACTATTCCCCCAGCCCGTCCCGCAGCCCGCTCCACTGACCGGCCACCCCATATACTATCAGCTGCTGGAGAAGAGCTGTGTTTATCTGCACCTTAAGCAGTCGGCAGCAGACCTCGCTTCTCGCACAGATATATCAATTTGCTTCATACACTCTGATAGCTCACACCATTAACTCAATCCGGTAACCTCGCTTCCCTGAACTAGACTTACAGTGTGAGCAACAAAGGGGGGCTTTTTTCGTCCTGACTGTACGCTCCATGGAGGCATGATTTGTTTTATCAAAGCAAATTTGGCTCAAAATCAATGAGCCAATTCGCCTGGATTGCCCCGGCCATAGTCGCGGTGGCGTTGGTCATTGTTTATTTTTTCGGCGAAAAAGACACATTCCCCGACACCCAATTTGCCGTTATTGAAGCAAGCGGATTTGGTCAGGTAATTCAGCTGGGAAAAATTGAAGAGGCAACATCTGATTCCTACGTGCCACCGGCATCAAAAATTCGAGAAGCCACCCTGCAGAACCTGTCTGAATTCAGGGCGGAATACAAAGTGGTAAGCCCTGGCATTACCCTTCTCGCGACAGGGGATAGTTCAGTCAATATACAATTGATCAATACCCTCGGGGGGATGCTGTCCCACTACCACCTCAAAGAAGATCGACCGCCAGACAATCTCTCCAGCTCGGAATACGCTTTGACACTCTATGTCAGGGAAAAGGATGTCACTATGACCCATAAATTACTAATGGCCCTTTCGCCCATGATTCGTGGAAATGTTGCGATTATTTTCCATAACGAACTCGCTGCAGGACAGATCATCCTGGCCATTTCAGAGGACGCAGCCTATTCAAACGACGGTGTGGTCTATTTTTGAAAACAAACACCTCCTCTGTTTCAAAGCAACAAACCCCGTTACGTATTGCCGCCAATATCCCTGGTACCCAATTTCACTCAATTCAGATGGAATGATGTCGAGTTATTTGACCTTGATAACGATCCGGCCGAAATGTGCAACCTGGCGGTGGACCGCATCGCCCATCGCGACCTCATTGTGACCATGAAGACCAAACTGGAGGCGGAAATCAGGATGGAGATCGGTGTCGACGACGGGCATGAACTGCCCAATATCCCCTTCATCGACCGGGAAGTGGACCTGCAAAGAACTGGCCAGCTAGAAAATGTATAAAACGCCATTGGTTTTCCATTAACGCCAATTAGGGCTGTTAATTTTTGACTAAACATACCCCCACTCGGATCAGGGTGTGACCTATGCCCTCGCCTTTCATTGGCCGTATTATTCAATATTCCCCGTGAACAGGAACATGCCCAGCCCGACGGTAAACAGGAAATCCCCCCACAGGCCATGCTCAATGGCCGTGATCAGCAGCGAGCGCGAACGCAGGTAGGTGTTGGCGAAGACAAACCCGCCGGCAAGGCTGAGCACGATGGCAATCCAGTTGTCAAAAAACAGGTGCGCGAAGCCGAACGCGGCGGCGCTCAGTACCACCAGTACCCCCTGATCACCAACCAGGTCGCGGTAGCGGTGGAACATCCAGGCGCGGTAGATAATCTCCTGGGGATAGGCCGACAACACCGGATACAACAGCAACACGGCAAACCAGTGCAGGGGCCTGTTCTCAGGCAGACCGAGAAAGATATCCGGGTGGTAATACCAGGTGTACAGAACCAGGATACCGGCATTGAGTGCAAAGAAGCGCAGAATACGCCGCAGCCACGGCCTTAACCCCTCGCGGCGCAGTAGGCTGTCGCGGTCAAAGTCCTTTTGCCGAAGCAGGAGCACGAACAACAACGCGGCAATCAACAACATGATCGTCAATGCATAGTGCTTGGCTTCGTGGCGGTATAGGTAAATCAGCCCGGGAATC
>JAVEVM010000735.1:0-3073 GCA_034005055.1 Desulforhabdus sp.
CCTGGCCGTCCAGCTCGACGCTACCGGAAACGGGTTGATCCACACCGCATAAAACACGGGCCAGCTCAGTTCTGCCAGATCCGACAAGACCTGCCACACCAACAATTTCGCCGCTGCAAAGATCAAAATCGATGTCCCGAACACTCCGCGAAGACAATCCCAAGACTCGCAGGACCGTAGACCCAATATCGACATTACGCTTCGGAAAATAGCGCTCAAGATCGCGACCAACCATATGAGTAACAATATCGACTATTTTGAGATTATTTATCGGCCCGGTATGCTCAACCCGCCCGTCGCGAAGCACCGTGACGTTTTCGGCTACCTTAACCACCTCTTCGAGCCTGTGGGATATGTAAATGATAGTTGTCCCTGACCGCTGCAACCTTCTGACCATCCCCAGAATTACAGCGACTTCCTGCTCTCCGCAAGAAGATGTGGGCTCGTCCATAACGAGGATCTGCGCATTCCATGCAATCGCTTTCAGCGTCTCCACGATCTGACATGCGCTGGCCGGAAGATTCTCCACTTTCTCATTCGGGTCCAGGCTGAAGCCATGCTTTTCAGCCAGCGCACGAGTATCCTCAAGCATCTTTTTTTTGCTATAGGTCCCGAAAATTTTTCCTGACGGCTCGATCCCGAGCCAGATGTTCTCCGCTACGCTCAGATCCGGAGCAAGGCTAAGTTCCTGGTAAATCATGGCAACTCCGGATGCAATGGAGTCAGAGGGATTTTTCCATGCGCAGACTTTTCCCTCTCGCACTATCTCTCCGCTGTCCGGCATGTGCAGACCCGCAAGTATCTTCATCAAGGTGGACTTACCGGCCCCGTTCTCTCCCACCAGGCCGTGAACTTCCCCTCGAGCAACCCGAAGAGTCACATCGTCCAACGCTTTGACAGAGCCGAAGCTCTTGCTGATGCCCCGCATCTCAATGACGAATGGGGAATTTCCTTCGGCCGACGACAAATTTATCAACCTTCGTTATTGATGAGAGAGCGAATCTCCGGTGAGTTCAAACGATCCTTTGTGACGAGTTCCACTCCAGTGTCGATTCTCTCCTCAACGTTTTTGCCTTTGATCGATGCAACAGCGTTGCTCACACCCCTGTATCCCATGGCACGTGGATTCTGGATCACCAGAGCGTCGATACGCCCGGCCTCCAGACCATCAAGCAATGCGTCCGCCGCATCAAAACCTATCATCCTGACAGAACCCGTCCGCCCCTGACTCTCCAGCGCTCGCAACGCCCCGCGGGAGGTGGACTCATTGCTGGCAAAAATTCCGTCCAGCTCTTTATGACGTGTCAGCACATCTTCAGCCGCCGATAGCGCTGTCTCTACGGTGTCCATCCCGTAACGGTCTTCGACCACCAGGATATCGGGAAATTTCTTCTTCAATGTCTCTGTGAAACCATTTTCTCTAGCCGTTGTAGAAGCGGATCCTGCCATATACTTTATAACAGCGACTTTGCCTCTGCCGCCAAGAAGTCGGGCCATGTGTTCCGCCGCTACAGCCCCACCGGCGTAGTTGTCCGTGGCCACGAATGACACCCGGTTTTTGGTTGCGGCATCGGAGTCAATTATAACAACCGGTATTCCTGCCTTGGCAGCGCGGTCGATCACTGGTACGAGAGCTGCCGAATCAGTAGGAGCCAGCACAATACCGGACACTTTCTTCACAATGAAGTCCTCGACTATCTGAATCTGCTTTTCCCTGTCGCCCTCGCGGTCAGGCCCTGCCCAGAATATCTCCACGTCATGCTCTTTAGCGGCCTGCTTGGCGCCGGAAAGAACAGAATTCCAGAAGGAATGAGTAGTCCCCTTGGGAATCACTGCAATAGGCCCCAGAGTTTTAGGTTTTTCGCTCGAAATCTGAATTTTTTGTGACTCTGATTGAATTGAAGAGCTTTTTTCTTTCTTTAACAAAATCCCCGCTGCCACGGCTGCAACTGCGACAAGAACAAATACTGCAATCAGGACGCTTTTCTTCAATGTGATTCCTCCCAGGCTTTGAGCAATGGCGTCCCCCGGACCGATTGGTTAACTTCTTTTTTCCCGCCATAAAAGTTAAGGAACTTCATCGCTCTCTCCGATATACACATTTATCGGAATCCCCTGATAAACGACTTTATACGAGTCCAGGACTCAAGATCAAGGCGTTTCCTATCTTTTTTCAACCCTCTGCAGGAATATTTTACAATGACTTCTTGATGGAACAGGCAGGCTCACTGCTGATCAACAACCTGACACAACGTGGTTTCCGGGATCTTTCATGGTCGCTTCAATGCCATGCTCAACCTTCATGGGGCATTGATAAAGGTTATTCCTGATGCTGAATCTTTTTACTTCCGGCGTTTGGCGAATATTAACCCTTATGGGAGTCAATCCGGTTTAACCGAACGCATTCCAATTTTTTGAGTAACGCTTTTGCAGATTGGAGAGCCTTTGGCTCATCAGCTAATTTTTGGGTATCCTGGGAAGCCTGGCAGAGCCCTTCTGGATTGACTAACTGAATTGTTCCTTCAGGCGTTCAATTAAGTGTGGTTCAATTATGTCAATAAATTCGATCATCGAGTTTGGCGGTTCTTCAAGATAACCTTTTTCATACAAAAATGTGTACAGCAATCTGAGCGCAGACGGCGCCAGTGTATATTCCCATGGCTCCATCGAAGTTTTTCTCAGCAAGAAATCTGTCATAAAATCAACCACATACTTACCCCGCTGATCTCCAAGGCTAAGCGGTGACTGGTGTTCGTACCCATAAATGAAATTAAAGTATGCCCCAACTATTGAGCAGAACTGATCTGCGTATTCGACCACTTCCTTCTGGACCAGCCATCTGGAGAATCTTTTCAGGAGGCCGATCTCGACATCGTGGAAAAGTTTTCCGAGTTTCTCATAATCCTCAGCTCCTTCGATGGCCTGATCCAATTTCTCAATATCTTTCAACAGCCTGGCGTCCAGACCGTTGGCAGGAATAATTTCTGAATCAATGTTCAAACGCTCATTATCGAATCTCTTGATCAAATGACTTACTTGTTTGCGCATGAACAAGTAGGGCGCCCCCTTAGGC
>JAVEVM010000736.1:0-3070 GCA_034005055.1 Desulforhabdus sp.
TGGGTATTGTTTAACCTCTTTTCAGCACAACTTTGCTGCAGAACGCAGGGAGCAAACAAGAGATGAAGCTATCCAGATTCTCACAGTATAAGAAGTTTCAAAAAGTAAACCGGCCGCTTGATCCCCCCAGGAAAATTGAATGGGGCAGGGTTGCCAAAATCAATGACAGGGTTGAAACCGCTCATGGATTCGGAACGGTAATTGAGATATCCGACGATCGCTACTTGATTGCCCTGGATGGCCAGTTGGGGAGGGTATGGGAGAGGCTGATGTCTCTAAAATTTGTATCGTCAAAATAGTTTTTCTTCGAGCATTCATTCGCCGTTTCCTGCATCACTCAAAACAAACAAGCCGGAGCTTTTCATCACTCCGGCTGACGCTCATTTTGAAAATGTCGGGTAAGGCTTTGAGCTAGAGCTTTCTTACATTAGTCGCCTGTAGCCCTTTGTTGCCTTTTTCTTCCACAAAACTCACTCTCTCACCTTCGCTCAGGGATTTGAAGCCTTCGCCTTGGATGGCTGTGTGATGAACAAACACATCGTGTCCATCGTCAGTCTCAATAAAGCCATAACCCTTGCTGTCATTGAACCATTTTACTTGACCTTCCGCCATTTTCTTACCTTTCTGAATTTGGTGTTTTTCCCTCTGCTTCTTTGGTGCGATACTCGGAGTTATGCCGAAACCGCACCGTTGTCCTGGCGAAAGATCGATTTCTAGATAACTCGAAATAACGTACTCAACTGAAACGCAGTAAGCATAACCGCTAAGATCAGAAAGACAAGGACGAACAACAATGAGGTCCGAATTCCGGTTGAATGAGGAATATGAATTAGATTCTGCTTTCTGGTGATGGCCATCCATTTCAAGCCTAGCGGGCTGAAGAATTCTACCCTTGAATTCCGCTGGCTTATAATATCAAGATCCTGCTCACAGATTGAAGTCGGCCTCATTCCTCCCTCTATGGCCTGAATGATTACCGAACCCAGTGTTTTTAAATTCCGCTTGATTTTTTTTGCGACGCGAAGCCGACGCATGACGCAAAAACTCTCATATTCTATACTGCTGCATGCTACGGTATAAAGGTGAGGGGAATAAGCTTATGCGAAAACGTATCAGCCGTCATGAAATCCGGGGTGGCTCACCTTCCGATCAGAGCTGGTTGGACCTCCAAAGCCTGGCACAGGTCGAACTGACATCCGAAGATGAAACACACCCGATCGAATCGGCGTATGCGCAGTTCTGGTTAGAGAGCGGCACAGTCTGGGGAACAGGGTGAAGGAGACAACTTAGCTTCGCCTTATCCTGGATAATCGGTTATAAATATTTAAATTGGGAATTGGATGACGTGCCCGTCTCTTCTTAATAGCTGCTCTCCGCACCGAGCCTGACTCCCGCTGGCGAAAACAGTAATCAGAATCGCGGGCTGGCAACTGCTACCTGTCCACTTTGCAGGAATTGAAGGAGTGGATTTGAGCTGCCTTGGCAAAATGGTAAGGAGCAGTGCGAGCATGGAGGTCTGTAATGGCAGAAATATCTGAGGTGTCGGTAAAAGATTTGCTCTCCACCGGTTACTTTTTTGAGGAGTTAAGGGACTACTCCAAATCAACCGAGATGAACATTCATACCTACAGCAGGAATTATGCAATTCCCTACCTGATCAAAATATCAGAATCCCAGCGGGGATCTGGGCAGCCTGACAGAAACAAGATTTTAGACTCAGCTGTTGAGTCCCTATCGGAAGCCAAGGATGACGAGCTCATTGACTCTATTTTCGCAGTGAAGAAAATCGCCACATCTGAGATACAGATCAATGAAAGATTGCTCTCTGAAATTGGGCGACACAACAAATCCGAAGTTCTGCATTGTTATCACAACTCTGAGTCGGCCAAATGCCTTCTTAAGCTAATGGTGAATATCATAAGGATTTTTAAGCTGCCTGAGGTGAAAGCCAAACGAGACAGATCTAAGGCGGACGTAAACCCTGTCGAACCGATAAGAACCACCTGATCCGTTCTTTGAAGTTCTTGTCCCGTCACCCCTCTCAAGTAGTGCAGGGCAGGGATATTGGAGATCTATTCAAAGATCATAGTGGCTTCTTGTTCGGATAGCAGTCTACAGCAGGAACGGCAGGATCTCGTTATGAGGCCGCGCGATGACGATTTCCGACACCAGCGCTCCCTGTGATCGTAAGTACTCTGCGCCCGTTTTCACCGCTACCTGTACAGAGGACTCATCCCCTGTGAGTGTGCAATAGGCTTTTCCGCCCAAAGCGATCGCGGTGCGGATCTCGATGAGGATCACAGCGGCTGCCTTTACCGCCATATCTGCCGCCACCACAAGCGAGGCAACACTGAAAGATTCCAGCACTCCGAGGGCCTTGAGCCCGTCAATGGAAGTGGCTTGCTTGAGCGCCGGCGCAATGCTTGGGTGTACGTTTGGGAGAATCAGTGTGTCTACCAGCGTCCCCGCGGTCTTTTCAACGCCTGCCTGCATGGATGCTTCGATGTCACTCACTCGCCCCGAGACCAACACGAGGTACTTGCCCGGACAAACGGGGCGTGAGTAGATCACCTCCACGTTGGCCCGTTTGAGCATCGCATCGGTTGCCTCGATTCCTGCACCAACGCTGTTCGTTTCCACCATACCGATAGCTGCTCGCATTTTGCCCCCTCTCAGTCCACCTCGATCAGGATGCTCTCTTTGCTCACTTCACGCACCGTTCCCGCCAGAGGAGCATGCACATGGGCGCCAAATTCGCCTTCCGGTATTTCCCCGATCAACTGGCCGGCGACTACCGAATGACCGGTCTCGACTTTTGGCACCGCAGACATGCCGATGTGCTGCTTCATACGCAAGCGCAAAAATCGGGGACGAATCTCCTCGGTAGAAAGCGGCGCGGGAGTGTCATATTCACTCATGCCGAGTTTGGCAATCAGTCGCTTCACGGGTATTTTCCGATCGGACCGTTCCGCACGGACATGGTAGGCGGGTTGCCTTTTTTCTTTGTCGAATTTGCGTCCCGCCGCCAATTCTTCGCTCTTGATGTGGTTGATCATCGTGCGCGGCGCCA
>JAVEVM010000737.1:0-3067 GCA_034005055.1 Desulforhabdus sp.
AAACTTCAATGATACCTATGGCCATCATGTTGGTGATGCTGTTCTTAAGTTTGTGGCAAGTACTTTTGTGGCTAATTCCAGACCCTTTGATCTTTACGGACGTTGGGGAGGGGAAGAATTTATTGGTATTATACGTAACATAAACGAGCACGATCTCGAAGCTATGGGAAATAGAATTCGAAGTCTCGTAGAAAAGTCATACATAATTCATAACGACCGGCAGCTTCAGGTTTCGATTTCTATTGGGGCTACGCTCGTTCGCGAAAGCGATACCCTGGAAAGCCTTATAAAAAGAGCAGATAAACTTTTGTACCAGAGCAAAGCTGCCGGGAGAAATTGTTTGACACTCGGTTGAGAACTATCGGAGTAATCGCACTTGAAAGGGTCCCTGTGGAGGTTCTAATGCCGGCGGCTCCGCTACTTCTTAATTGAAACCTCCAAGTAAGCCTTTTCCTGGAGCCTCTACATCATAATACAATGCGAATACCTCGCTATTGGAGAGAATTTCCGGCAGTACATAGACTATGCCATGGGTGCGGGTAAAAGTCGGGATCACAACATGATCGTAGAATTTCACTGGAACATTTATGCAGCCATAGGAAATGCGGTTATCGAGCGGTGTTCGCGTGGATAATCGCTGCAGGCGGCGTTCTACGGGATTGTTCGTAATCACCCGATGCAGAGAAACGGCACTGTCATAGTCCACCCAAAGGACATCCTTCCCACGGGAATTGTAGCCGAGCGAGGCTAAAAAGCGGCCGGCTGGTGTAGTGCGCTCCTCAGGTCGAATGTCCGACAGCTGACGTTCACCGATGCCGTGGATAGATTTATCGCCCCGGGCCAGTCCCAGCAGGGCTGGCGCGGCGCCACGAAGTCGTCCATCGGCGTCGAATACAAAAACTTTGGCGGCCACCTTGTCGACAATCACGAATGGCAGGCCTTGGTTGTCGCCTGAATCGACCACCCAGTCTGCCACGTTCTGGGCCTCCTGGGATTTTGCTTCTCCGTCAAAGTTCGCCCGCCTGGAACGAGGTGGCGTGGTTTGCGTCTCGCGGGTCAGGATGCCTGCTGCAGCTTCCTGCGCAGATAACGAGCGAATCGGGTCGGGAGGTTTGGATATGTTTCCCGCAGCGGCAGTTTGGTGGGGGATAAAACCGAAGACCAGAACTGCAAAGCAAATTCTCTTGCCTATGGTTATCATCAGTGAGCGTACGCTCCGGCAGTGCACCGGGCATCTCAATGGTGCCAGAAAGCCCGTCTTGGCCCTTCTTCTATTAAAGTCGTATGATTGACCCTGCCCGCTCGGCATCTTTATCTTATCCGGTAAAATCGTAAGTGGCCCTGCAGGCATGACTTTGTATCAGCAGGCAGGGCACACGCGGTGGTTCAGTTGCGATCCATTTTGGGAGGACGGACCGGCTCAGGCGGAGGTTGGGGTACCGTTTCGACCACCTCCGCGCGTGCAGGAGGAGCGGTCTCAAGCATCGCAACCTTCTCTCCCTGCTGGAGACATGCACAGCCACCCAAAGATGTACCGATCATGATGACCAATAATATGATTCCAAGGACTTTCATAATACTCTCCTTCCTAGAAAACATGTTTTTTGTTTGAGCTCACTCTCATTAAATTGCTGAGCTCCAGAAGAACGGTCAGCAATCTCCTTAGACCCAGACAGTTAAATTGGTTCTACAAAATTAGAGCCGAATCAAATAGATGCTACGTTGAAATTTCTTTGCGATGAAGGATACTCCTTTTGAAATGGCTAGCTTTCATCAGCTTGGCTTTGCTTGTAACCAATGCTAATTCAAAGCAAAAGCCTGTGAGAGCAATACCAGCGACCTGACATTTTGGTAATGCCTCCCGTGTACCTTGTCAATCTCACTCCTTGATCCAATACCCATCTGCTGAGCAAAGGCGGACCACCGGGACATATGGAAGCCATCCAAGATAATCGCTTTCTGGCATGGGTGCATGATCGATAGTTGCACAGGTATGCCAAGAAGAGCGAGGAACTGAGCGGCAGCAGATCTTTTGCGATGACGCGGACCGGGATTCTTTCGGGCGTATCTTGGTGAAAGGGAGCCGACCTACCTGCCGGGTATGATCGCCGGGTAAAAAAGAATCCATGGGAAGTCGTCAGGCGATCCGTTCTTAAAGTTGCGGGTGTCGGACCAGGGTCCCCATCCGGAGCTATTGTAGGCCCTGACCCGCCAGTAGTAAGTAGTGCCGGTGTTGGGAAAGCCGCTCAGTGCTTGCGAAATGCCGGTTATGGAGGAGTTGTCGTAAAATAAGGAAGAGAATGTGGAGCTGGTGCTGACCTGGAGATGATACTGGGTGGGGCTGCCGGTTGGTATGGTCCAGGAGAAGGTGATAGAGGACGCGGAAACCGTAGCCCCGTTGGCCGGCGAGGAGAGCGAGGGCGCCCCGGGCACCGGAGGGAGCACGTTTTCTGCAAACTGGGTTGTGACGTTGCCACGAGGATTATATTGACAAACGCAGACAGACCAATATCCGCCGGTGCATCCAGTCTTACAGCCGCATCCTATCTGTGTGGTACTCTTCCATACAACTTGGGTAAAATGACCTGTGTCCGGACTATATCCGGGGTTGTTGTAATCGTACAGGGGCTCTTCCGCGTACCACAGATCCACCACGTTTTGAGGGGTTAGAGCATAGCCATAAGAGCCAGCCGCCATATTCTCCCCGTAGCCTGTTGAAGAATGGCCGGATGGGCAGGAGTTAGCCCAATCCTGAGCGTTCGCTGCTATGGTATCTGACCATGTCACGGCCGGAGCTCCATGCAGGGCTCGGTAATTGTTGTGTGCCTGCAGCCACTGCTGAATCTCCTCAGGAGTGGCGCCAGAAGCTTTTTCGCTGAAAATGAAAAATGCGTCTGCAATCATTAGCACAACGATTGCGATCATAATGTGCTTGTGTTGTTTTTCTACTCTCATCTGCCCTCCTTTTTCGTTAAAAGCTTGCTTCATTCAAATCATGCGAGTCGATTCAGAAAAGGAGCTGCAACTATATTGCTGTTGGGGACCAAAGTTTGCGATTCTTGTTATT
>JAVEVM010000738.1:0-3063 GCA_034005055.1 Desulforhabdus sp.
GTTAATGATGATCCTGTAGTCTCGATCGAGGAATATTTCGACGATATCTCTAAAGTCCGGCCTGATCATCGGTTCACCGCCCGAAAGGACGATCTTGTTCGCACCCAGTCTTTTCCCTTCACCTGCGATCCCCTTGAGCTCGTCCAGCGACAGTTCCGCTCTGTCCGAGCGCGGTTGCGAGTCGCTGCCGGGACATCCGACGGAGCAATGCAGGCAACCCAGGTTGCACTTCCCCGTAACCGCAATGAAAATGGTTTTAAGCTGTTCCATAAGCTCCTGCCGTTGGTTGGAAGATAGGGTGTATAACCTGATGTTTTACTGAGAGACCTCCTGCATGATATCCACCGGGAGTGCACCACCGGTGAAGCCATCGCAGCAGCCGGCGACTTCTGCCAATTTGAGCGCTTTTGCTCTTTCGATCAACTGCTTTGGCTCGATGGTTTTGAGAATCTCGGCCCTTGTCTTCAACAGCTCAGGAGTGATTGAGCCGCCGGTGAAGCCGTCGCAACAACCGGCAGCTTCATCCCGTATCAACTGGGAGGCCTTTACTACCAGCTCTTTTACCATCTTGGCTCTTTCGTCGATCATGACATCCTCCTTTCTTCGAAAGAATTCCGATGGCCAAGCACGTCGCCATTTCAGTAGCATGGATGAAGGAAAAACTTGGAGCTGTCTTTTATTGAGATCGAGTCTATCTTCTCTTTGGTGGCCTGCCTGACCGTGTCAAGAAAGTTGAAAAGTGAACTTGATTTACTTAAAAAGCAAGATTTGTGCCTGTGACGTCAGCCCCATTGAATGTCATCGGAAACCTCCAGTACAGGCCGGCACAATCAGATTCCCAAATTCCAACACAGGACACGCAAGCATACAAACATGGGCATTCTAATGAAGGGAGCTGCATTCAGGGAGGGAGCCGGCGGCATAACCTGCAGCAAGGGGGAGAGCCGCCCAGGCAGACCCGGAGGCAAAAATCGGACACCATTGGAACTGCTCCTGGGGCGGCAAGTCCAAACGCTGTGCAGACAGTTAGATTTGCGGGGTGCTCTCCCGGGCGCTAAATTCCACGGCTCCTTCGTGGGGCAGAAGGCGCGAGGAGCCTTCGATGCTGATAGCGACGTCGTAGCGCTCTTCCAGTCTGGAGAGGTCGATGCGTTTTTGATTGAGGAGGTAGTTGGCCACTTCCAGGGATACGGTGGCCTTCACCGTCGCAGGGTTTTTCTGTACCAGCGTGAGCCAGATCTTCCTCAGATAGCAGAGGGCCGTGGCTTCCGGCGAACGGACCAGGCCGGTTCCCTGGCAGATGGAGCACTCTTTGTAAGAGCCTCGCTGAATGTTAAGTCCAAGATATTGTCTAGAAAGCTCCAGGAGGCCAAAGCGCGATATTCTTCCGATAGTGATCTTGGCCTTGTCTTTTTTGGTCTCTTCCTTCAACTTGCGCTCCACCTCGCGAATGTGGCGTCGGTCTCGCATATCGATGAAGTCGATCACGATCAAGCCACCCAGATCGCGCAGTCGAAGCTGACGAGGGATTTCGGCTGCGGCTTCCATATTGACCTTGTAGACCGTCTCTTCCAGGGCGACCTTGCTGCCGCTTTTGCCTGAATTCACATCGATTGAGACCAGGGCTTCGGTTTGATCGATGATCAGATAGGCACCTGATTTCAGGCTTACTTTTCGCTGAAAAATCTGTTCGATCTGATCTTCCAGGTTGTATTTTACAAAAATGGGTCCGTCGCCCTTGTACAGTTTGACGCTGTGCTGCTGTTTAGGGCTGATGATGCGGAGAAATTCCTTGACCCGACGATGCACGTCCTTGTCATCGATGAGGATGGTTTTGATATCCGTATTGAAGAAATCCCGCACCACGCGAATCGCTAGATCCTGCTCTTTATAGATCAGGCCGGGTGCGGCAGTCTCCTGAACGCGCTTTTTGATTTCCTCCCAAACTCTGATCATGTGGTTTAGGTCTTTGACTATTTCGCGCTTGGTCCGGTTTTCCGCCACCGTGCGAATGATGATGCCGAGCTCCTCGGGTATGCTCAGGTCGTTGGCAAGCTGTTTGAGCCGTTCCCGCTGAGCCTCGTCTTCAATTTTTCTGGAGACCCCCCGTTGCGACTGGCCCGGCATCAGCACCACATCGCGACCGGCGAGCGAAATATAAGTGGTTAAGAGTGCGCCCTTGTTGCCGATTTCTTCTTTCACAACCTGCACCAGGACTTCTTGCCCCGGAGAAATAACATCCTGAATCCTCGCCGATTCGGCTGCTTCCTGCCGGTAGTATTCCGGGTGAATTTCGGGAAAGGGGAGAAAGCCGTTCTTGTCCGTGCCGTAATTCACAAAAGCGGCCTGCAGGCTGGGTTGAACATGGGCGATGATGGCTTTGTAGATATTGCCGACGAATTTTCCTCTGCTTGCCGTTTCGATGAAGAAGCCTTCCAGGGATTGGCCTTCGACCAAAGCAACCCGGAATTCTTCCGGATGAACGGCGTTGATGAGCATATTTTGGGTCATTTCATTTAAGTCCTGCTTCTTTTTCGCGCGCGACCGGCGGCGTCGAGGTGCTGTTTCGCCTGGTACATGAAGGTGCGCAGAGCCGCTTCCCGATTGGGCTGGATGGCTCCGTCATAGGCCGTATCGATGTAGGGAATCTTCATATCGTGCAGCAAGGGCTTCAGTATCGCCGAACAAATGGTGCTGGGCATGCAGGTGAAAGGAAAGACATTGACGATTCCATCGAAGCCGTGATGAGCATACTCCAGAGCACCGCCGATGCTTAGGGCCGCCTCGGTGCCGATATGAAATGAAAACAGCCGGTCACGCTCCAGTCTGCGCTCCACTGCGCTGATGCTGTGGTCGGGTTGAATGTCTAGATGCTGTAAGGCTGTGCGATAAACCTGCCCCTGACGCCAGGTCTGGTAGAGCTTTTCGATTTCGTGCCCGATCAGACGGCGTGTGAGGCCGCGCAGGGTATCAAAGTTGCCTTCCCGCCATTGGGTTATCCACCTGCGACGAAGTTTTCTTGCCCGTTCAAAGGCCACGAAGTTGATCCATTCTCCGCACGAG